>CAIMEK010000850.1 GCA_903839965.1 uncultured Acetobacteraceae bacterium
CCGGCGGCGACGTGGGCCATCAGGCGCTCGCAGCGGCGGGCGGTGCGGTTGAGCCGGTTCCAAAGCGGGACGATGAGGAGGACGAGGCGCGGGTTGCGCAGGAAACCGGCGGCGACGAGCTTGGCGAGCAAAGCGAGGATGCGGCCGAACCGACCCGCGAAGTCGGGGGCGAAGGCTTGGACCGAGGGCGGGAGGGGGATGGCTTGCACGAAAATAGTCCTAGCACAAATGGGGGCGCGGCGCAAGGGAATGATGACTGGGTTGGGCCGCTGCCTCACCGGGCGGCGAGGATGGCCGAAGGCCACCGCGAAGCGGCGCGCGGCGTCCTCGACCAGCCCAGGCATGGCGGCATCCTCAAATCAGCACAGGACCAAACGAAACGAATGTAATGGTTGCCACGCTTGCTCGCCAAACGCGCCCGACTGCCCGAACTTGCGGAAGAAGCCACCGCACTAGACCGATTTCAGGCAGACTGAAATCGGTCTAGCCCTATTTTGGCGAGCAATTCCGCCAGCTCGCGGATCGGAGTACGATTCCGCTCAAGCTGGCATTGCTCTAGGCGCCGAGATCGGCCAGCATCCGCTTGGCTGCCGACCGCAACCGGGATGGATCCCCGTGCGAACGGGCGATCAGCATCGCGCCCTCCAGCACAGCCAGGAACATGCGTGCGGTTTCAAGCGGCAGCCCCGCGAAGACGAGCTGTTGCTGTTCGCGCCCGGAGATCAGCACGCCGGTCAGCCAGGCCTCGTTGACGTCGAAGAATCGTTGAACGCCCTCTTTCATGGCCTGCGGAAGCGTTGCGTAATCGGAAGCCAGCATCCCGCACAGGCACATGCGGTTGTCCTCGAGCACGTGCACGTAGATTTCCGCATAGGCCCGCAATTTGGCGCCGGCATTGAAGCAGTCCTGGTCGATGCGGGCCAGCGCGGCCACGAACGAGGAGCGATAACGTTCTATCAGGCGCTCCCCAAGCTGCGCCTTGGTTGGGAAATGATAATGCAGCGACGCTTTCGTGACATGGAGCGCCGCGGCAATGTCGGCGTAGCTGAAGGCATTGAAGCCACAGGTCTGAACCAGGCCCTCGGCAACATCGAGGATGCGGTTCGATGTCTCGGAGCCGGCACCCGGCATCTGCATGGCAACCCTTTCAAAGCGACGGAATGGACTCGCGATGTCGTGTCCCGCGGATTTTACTTACTAGTAGACAGGTTACCAACAGGAAAGTAAAAAGTGGGTAACCGACCAGCCCTACGGCGCCCTGCAATCAACCCGGGGGGACGCGACGCAGCAGCCGGATCAGGACAAACCCAACGCTATTGCCGCACGCACGGTCGGCGGCCTCCGCGCAGGCGAGCATGTTCCGGGCGCGGCCATTCCCACACACCAATCAAGGAGGATCAACATGCGCGGTTCCGCCCGCCGCCCGCTTTCCATCGTGGTGGCAACCGGACTTTCCGGCGCAATGTTCGCCGGCCTGGCGATGGCTCAGGATGCTCCGTCGACCTATCGGGATATCGAGGCGACGCTGGGCAGCGTTCCGACCTTCTTCAAACTGTTTCCCGAGGAAGGCATCGGCGGGGCATGGGCCGAGTTCAAGACAATACAACTCAATGCGAAGACGGCTCTGTCCGGCAAGGAAAAGGAACTGATCGGCCTGGCAGTCGCCGCCCAGATCCCATGTACCTATTGCGTCTACTTCCACACCCAGGCTGCGAGGCTCAACGGCGCAACCGATGCCGAAATCCGCGAGGCCGTGGCGATGGCGGCGATTTCACGGCATTGGAGCACAGTGCTCAATGGCATGCAGGTCGATCCGGCAGGCTTTCGCCAGGAGACCGACACGGTGCTGCGCCTCGCCGCGGAGCGAATGAAAGCCGCCGCCGTGAAGAAGTAGGCGCCCCGGATCACGTCCAGCATCCAATCGGAAACATGGAGGATATCTGATGGAAGCGACCACGATCTCCGGCCTTCGCCGTGTTATTGAGGGTCGGGAAGGCAAGACCCTCGCCGGTTTCTACGCCGACGACGCTGTCCTGCACATCATCGATCAGGACAATCCGCCGGGCAGGCCTCGGGAAATCAAAGGCCACCAGGCGATCGCCGGCTGTTTCGATGATGTCTGCGGCCGCGCCATGACTCATCGTATGCAGGGCGGCGTCGCCGAGGGCGATCGTATCGCCTTCACGCAGGCATGCACCTATCCGGACGGAAAGCGCGTGTTCCGTGCAGCATCGCTTGAGCTTGCCGGCGGCAAGATCGCGCGACAGGTTTCGATCCAGGCCTGGGATCCCTGAGCCCGCATCGCCGGTGCGGAAACGATCCAACAGACCCAAAAGGAGAAACGCACATGTCCGCTTTCAACGTGGTGAGATTCCGGGTGAAGCCCGGGCAGGAAGTCCGCTTTCTCAATGCCCATCGGGGCGGCAAGGCAAATTGGCCGGGCCTTTTGCATGGCGTGATGATCAAGACCGGCGATCGTACGTATTGCCTGGTCGGCGAATGGGTTGACACGGATGCAATGGCTGGAGCGCGCAGCAAGATGATTGCCACGCTCGACGGCTTCCGCGAGACCCTGGAAGACCTGGGCGCCGGCCTCGGCGTGACCGACGCGGTGTCCGGTCCGGTCGTGCTCGATCTCATGCACTGACCGCAAGCGCCTATCGTCGTGGCCGAGGGCCTGCCTCGGCAGGTCCACGGCGACGGCGTGCGTTGCAGGTCGCCCTTCGATCTGCGATCGCGACTCCAGCACGTCGCGCAAGCCGTCTCCCGGCAGGTTGATGCCCAGTGCCGCCAGGCTGA
>CAIMEK010000851.1 GCA_903839965.1 uncultured Acetobacteraceae bacterium
CATGAACGCCATGTCGATGGCGCCGGATGGGGCGGTCTACGATTACTTCGGCGGCGCGGCCGACCTGCGGGCCGGCGTGGTGCGCTTCGTCGGCGACCCCGCCACGCGCATCGCCGAGGACCACCTGCGCATCCTGCGGTTCTTCCGCTTCCACGCGCGCTATGGCCACGGGCCGCCCGATGCGGCGGCGCTGGCGGCGATCGGCGCCGGCGTGCCGGGCATTGCCTTGCTGTCGGCCGAACGGGTGTGGAGCGAGGTGCGGCGCATCCTGGCCGCGCCGGACCCGACCGGGGCAGTGGCGCTGATGCGCGGGGGCGGTGTGCTGGAGGCGGTGCTGCTGGAGGGCGCGGCGCCGGAGCGGCTGTTCGCGCTGGTGGCCGCGGGGGCGCCGCCCGATCCGCTGCTGCGGCTGGCGGCGCTGCTCGATGGCGATGCCGCGGCGCTGGCCGAACGCTGGCGCCTGGCCGGCGCGGAGCGTGACCGCCTGCTGGCGTTGCGCTCGGGCACGGCGCCGCCCGACGACGCCGACGACGACGCCGTGCGCCGCGCGCTGGCCGACACCCCGGCGGATATCCTGGTCGGGCGCGCCTGGCTCGCCGGCCGCGACGCCTCGCTGCGGGCCCGCCTGGCCGATATGCCGCGGCCGGTGTTTCCGTTGCGCGGGCGCCATCTGCGCGCGCTGGGCGTGGCCTCGGGGCCGGCGCTGGGAGACCTGCTGCGGCGCGTGCGGCAATGGTGGATGGCGGGCGGCTGCGTCGCCGACGCCACTGCCTGCCGGGCCGAACTGGCGAGGCTGATGGCGGACCGCTAGAGCAATGCCAGCTTGAGCGGAATCGCCCTGCGATCCGCGAGCTGGCGGAAGTGCTCGCCAAAATAGGGCCAGACCGATTTCAGCCGGCCGGAAATCGGTCTAGACCGCGCGCATGGACGCCATTCGCCCGGCCCGGCCCGCAGACGAGGCCACCGCACCGCTGCTGCGCCGGCTGTGGCGCGAGCATATCCGCCAGCACCGCGGCAAGCTGAGCGCCATCCTGACGTGCACCCTGGTGATGGCGCTCACCCAGGCGCTGTATCCCGAGGTGATCAAGGATGCGGTGACGATGTTCGCCCGGCGCGACCGGCGCATCCTCTACCAGGTGCCGGCGCTGGTGGCCTGCATCACCGCCGTGCGCGCGGTGTCGTGGTACTTGCAGACCGTGCTGATGCAGCAACTGGTGCTGCTGGTGATCCGCGCCCTGCAGGGGCGGATGTTCCACCACCTGACCTTCGCCGACCTGTCCCGCGTCGAGCGCGATGCGCCGGCCACGCTGGCCAGCCGCTTCACCACCGACGCCGCCACCATCCGCGAGGCGCTGACCCGCGCCGTCAACGGCATCGCCGACGCGGTGACCATCGTCGGGCTGGTGGGCTGGATGATCTATGCCGACTGGGTGCTCAGCTTGATCGCCGGCGTGCTGTTGCCGATTGCCGCGGTGCCGATCCAGCGCATCGGCCGGCGCATCCGCCGGGCGTCCAGCGGCATGCAGGAGCGGGTGGGCGAGACGGCGGCGCTGCTGAACGAGAGCTTCGGACAGGCCCGGACCGTGCGCGCCTACCGGCTGGAGAGCCAGGAGATCCGGCGCGCCGAGCTGGCGTTCGAGCGGCTCTACCGGGCGCTGATGAGCATGAGCCGCTCGCGCGCGCGCATCGACCCGATGCTGGAGATGCTGGGCGGGCTGGCGGTGGCGGCGGTGCTGGGGTTTGCCGGCTGGCGGGCGGCGCTGGGGTCCAATTCGATCGGCGACTTCGCCGGCTTCGTGGCCGCCCTGCTGATCGCCTCGCGCCCGCTGCGCGCACTCGGCAGCCTGAACGCGGCGCTGCAGGAAGGGCTGGCGGGGTTGGTGCGGGTGTTCAGCGTGATCGACGAACGGCCCGGCATCGCCGAGCGGCCCGGCGCGGCGCCGCTGGGGGCGGGACGCGGACGGGTGGAGTTCGATGACGTGCATTTTGCCTATGCCGACGGGCGGCAGGCGCTGCGGGGCTTTTCGTTCGTCGCCGAGCCCGGGCTGACGGTGGCGCTGGTGGGGCCGTCGGGGGCCGGCAAATCGACGGCGCTGGCGCTGATCCCGCGCCTGCACGACGTGACCGGCGGAGCGGTCCGGCTGGACGGGACGGACGTGCGCGACGTGACGCTCGACTCACTCCGCGACGCCATTGCCTATGTCGGGCAGGACAGCCTGCTGTTCGACGACACGGTGGCGGCGAATATCGGCATGGGTCGGCCGGGCGCCAGCGAGGCGGACGTGATCGCGGCGGCGCGGGCGGCGGCGGCGCACGACTTCATCGAGGCCTTGCCCGAGGGCTACGCGACCGTCGTGGGAACCTCGGGCGGGCGGCTTTCCGGCGGACAACGCCAGCGCGTGGCGCTGGCGCGGGCGCTGCTGCGCGATCCGCGGGTGCTGCTGCTCGACGAAGCCACCAGCGCACTGGACGCCGAAAGCGAGGCGGCGGTGCAGGCCGCGCTGGAACGGCTGCGGCACGGGCGCACCACCATCGTGGTGGCGCACCGCCTGTCCACCGTGCGCGACGCCGACCTGGTGGTGGCGATGGCGGACGGCTGCAAGGTCGAGCAGGGCACGCACGCCGAGTTGCTGGCGCTCGA
>CAIMEK010000852.1 GCA_903839965.1 uncultured Acetobacteraceae bacterium
GCGCATTGCAGATGCTGGACCTGGTCGGCATTCCCTCGGCGGCGGACCGGCTGGGCGACTATCCGCACCAACTCTCCGGCGGCCAGCGCCAGCGCGTGATGATCGCCATGGCGCTGGCCTGCCGGCCGCGCCTGTTGATCGCCGACGAGCCGACGACGGCGCTCGACGTGACCATTCAGGCGCAGGTGCTCGACCTGCTGCTCGACCTGCGCGACGAGTTCGGCATGGCGATCATGATCATCACCCACAACATGGGGGTGATCGCCGAAACCGCCGACCGCGTGCTGGTGATGTATGCCGGGCGCATCGTCGAGCAGGCGCCGGTGGCGACCCTGTTCGACCGGCCCGAACATCCCTACACGCGCGGCCTGCTGGACTGCGTGCCGACGCTGGCGCAGGAACGCGCGCGGCTGCTGGCCATTCCCGGCTCGCTGCCCGAGCCCGCGCGGCGGCCCCCGGGCTGCCGCTTCGCGCCGCGCTGCGGTTTCGCCGTCGGGGCCTGCCACGACGGCACGCCGCCGCTCGTCGAGCAGGAGCCCGGCCACGCGGTTGCCTGCATCCGCGCGCGCGAGATTTCGCCGTGACGCCGCTGGTCGAAGCCATCGGGCTGACCAAGCATTTTCCCGTCGGCGGGGGCGGGCTGTTCGGCCGCGGCGCGGTGGCGCTGCGCGCCGTGGACGGCGTGTCGTTCGCCATCCTGCCCGGCGAAACCCTGGGACTGGTGGGCGAGAGCGGCTGTGGCAAGAGCACGCTCGGACGCTTGCTGATCCGGCTGATCGAACCCTCCGGCGGCACCGTCCTGCTCGACGGCAGCGAAATCACCGGGCTCCGGGGCAAGGCGCTGCGCGACAAGCGCCGCGCCATGCAGATCGTGTTCCAGGACCCGTTCGGTGCGCTCAACCCGCGCATGTCGGTCGAGGACATCGTCATGGAGCCGCTGCAGATCCATGGCGCGCGCGCGGATGCGCCGACGCGGGCGCGGGTGCGCGAGATGCTCGATCTGGTGGGCCTGCCGGCACGCGCGGGCACGCTGTTTCCGCACGAGTTCTCCGGCGGCCAGCGCCAGCGCATCGGCATCGCGCGCGCGCTGGTGCTGCGGCCGCGCCTGGTGGTGTGCGACGAGCCGGTGTCCGCGCTCGACGTGTCGGTGCAGGCGCAGATCGTCAACCTGCTGCAGGACCTGCAGGGCGAGCTCGGCCTGACCTATCTGTTCATCGCGCACGACCTGACGGTGGTGAAGCACATCTCCGATCGGGTGGTGGTGATGTATCTCGGCAAGATCGTGGAAATTGCAGACAAGCGCACGATCTATGCGGCGCCGCTGCATCCCTACACGCAGGCGCTGATCGCCGCGGTGCCGGTGGGCAATCCGCGCGGACGAGCGCAAGCGCGCGCGCGTCGCCAGCGCATCGCCGGCGACATCCCGAGCGCGCTGAACCCGCCGCCGGGCTGCCGTTTTCACACGCGCTGCCCGCATGTGATGGATATTTGCCGCACGCGCGAACCGGTGCTCGGCTCGCCGGCGCCAGGCCATGCGGTGGCGTGCCATCTCGTCGATGCGAAACAGCAGGAGAACCAGCAGCCATGACCGAGAAGCGCCGCTCGCGGATGAGCGCGGAAGTGGATTTCGAACGCGACGGCAAGCAGACCGGGTTCATCCGGCTGTTTCACTCCGTGCATGCCTCCGCCTACGGCTTCATCCCGATCCCCGTGGTGGTGATCCGCAACGGCGCGGGGCCGACGGCGCTGCTCGTCTCCGGCACCCATGGCGACGAATACGAAGGCCAGGTAACGCTGTGCAACCTGGCGAAATCATTGGAACCTTCGCAGATCAAGGGCCGGGTCATCCTGCTGCCGATGTCCAACTTCCCCGCCGCCCTGGCGGGGCGGCGCACCTCGCCGATCGACGAGGTCAACCTGAACCGCGCGTTCCCGGGCAATCCGGACGGCAGCATCACGCAGCAGATCGCGCACTACATCTCGACCGAACTGATCCCATTGGCCGATATCGTGTTCGACCTGCATTCCGGCGGCTCGTCGCTGCGATACGTGCCCTCGGTACTGATGAAGACCAACGCGGACAAGGCGTTCGAGAAACGCACCTTCGCGGCGATGCAGGCGCTCGCCGCGCCGCTGGCCTATGTGTCCGAAGGCGGGCAGGGGACCGGGCAGGACCAGACGCTCGGCGGCGAGGCGGTGCGGCAAGGCATCATCGCCCTCGGCTGCGAAATGGGTGGGGCAGGCACCGTGAACCCCACGGCACTGCACATCATCGAGCGCGGCGTGCGCAACCTCCTCGTGCACGTGGGCATTCTGCCGGAATCCGCGCGCATCGCCGGCGAACCGACGCGCATCACCTTCGTGGGCGGCGCCGACTACTTCGTCTATGCGAACGAAGGCGGTGTATGGGAACCCTGCGTGGAACTCGGCGACATGGTGCGGGCCGGCCAGCTGGCCGCGCGCATCCATACGCCGGAAACGCCATGGGCGCCGCCCGCCGAGGTGCACTTCGCGCGCGACGGCATGGTGCTGGTCAAGCGCATCCCCGGACGCACCGTGCGCGGGGATTGCCTGTTCCATCTATGCACGGATGCGCCGGAGTTGATGGCAGGGTAGGCAAGGCGAGGGCTCTGCCCTCGACCCGCCAAGGGCCGGGAGGCCCTTGGAACCCGCTCCTTTTTTCTTGGCTGCGCAGCAGCCATCA
>CAIMEK010000853.1 GCA_903839965.1 uncultured Acetobacteraceae bacterium
CATCGTGCTCTGCCCGCCCCCCGCCGCCCCCGACGAGGCAACCCTCTCCCGCCTTGAGGCGGCCGAACGCGCCGGCGGCGGCACCCTGCTGCTGGGCGGCGAACTGGCCTACGGCGAGGCCGGCAGCCGCGCCCTGGCGACTATCCGCGACCCCGCCTTCGGCACCCTGCGCACCCTGTTCCTCTCCATCCGCCAACCCCGCGCCGACGCAGAGGACGTGCTCGAAACGGCCGGCTGGGAGGCGCTGGACTTCGTCCTCTCCACCCTGCCCGGCCGGCTCGTGCGCGCCCAGGCCACCGGCGGCACACTGTTCGGCGGCCGCGCGCGCGACACCCTCACCGCCCTGTTGCTGTGCGACGACGGCGTGGTGGCAACCCTCGACCTGGCGCGCTGCCTGCCCGCCACCGTCCCCGCACCCGGCCTCGGTGAAGTGGAGTTCGAGGCGTTCGGCACCCGCCAGTCCGTGCGCGCCACCCCACACGCCGAGGCAGTGCGCATCCTCGGCGACTTCGGCGACAGCGCCGCCCCCTGGCTCGACCCGCCGGTGGCCCTGATGCTGCGCGCCGTGACCACCGCCCACGACAGCCGGCCACCGTCGGACCTGCCCCGCGCGGCCGCCACGCTGGCGGCGATGCGGGCGATACGCGCGGCGTTGTAGCGGGGCGTTGCCCCGCGCCCCACCCGGGCTTTGCCCGGGACCCACCCCGGGCCAAGGGCCCTTGGAACCAAATGCTTTCTTCTTGGCTGCGAAGCAGCCAAGAAAGTAAGGGGTTCCAAGGGCCTCCCGGCCCTTGGCGGGTTCCAGGGCAGCGCCCTGGCCTTACTTTACTTCTCCTCCCCCAACTTCACCCCCGCCAGCGCCTCGCTGAACTTCGCCATCGCCGTATGGTCCTGCCCCGGCCCAAGCAGTGCCGCCGCCGCCGCCCACAGTTCCCGGCACTCTGCCGCGAATGGGGTCGGCACGCCTGCCTCGCGGCCGATGCCCAGCGCGATGGACAGGTCTTTCGCCATCAGGTCGAGGCCGAAGCCGGAGGCGTAGTCGCGCGACAGCACGAACTGGCGGAATTTCTTCTGGGTGCTGTTGTTCATGCCGGTGGAGACGTTCAGCACATCGGTCATCAGCCCCGGATCGAGGCCGAACTTCGCCCCGATCAGCAATGCTTCCACGCCGATCAGGAAGCCGCCGGCCGACACCAGGTTGTTCAGCGCCTTCATCGCCTGCCCCGCGCCGAGCCCGCCGCAATGCAGGATGGTGCCGCCCATCGCGGCGAGCACCGGGCGCACGCGCTCCAGTACCTCGGCGTCGCCCCCCACCATGATGGCGAGTTGGCCGGTGACGGCGCGCGACACCCCGCCGGAGACCGGCGCATCGATCAGCGCCGCGCCCGCCTCCGCCACTTTTCCGGCCAGCGCCTGCGTGGCCGAGGGCACGCCGGAGGTCATGTCGACCAGCATGCTGCCGGGTCGCAGGCCCGCCAGCAGGTTGTCCGCGCCGCCCTGCACCACCGCGGCGACCTCCGCGCTGGTCGGCAGCATGGTGATCACGACGTCCGACGCCGCGGCCAGTTCGCGCAGCGTGGCGGGTGCCTGGCCGCCGACCTGGGCGATGAAGTCGTCGATGCGGCCGGGGCGGGCATCGGCGAGGCGCACCGCGTGGCCGGCGCGCAGCAGGCATGCCGCCATCGGCCAGCCCATGTTGCCGATGCCGACGAAGCCGACGGCAGCCTGCCGCGCGGTCATGCGCGGGCGGCCTCGGCGTCGATCGCCTTGAACACTTCCTCGGCCACCTTGAAAGCTTCGAGCCCGGCCGGGATGCCGCAATAGATGCAGCTCTGCAGCAGGAGTTCCTTGATCTCGTCGCGCGTCAGGCCGTTGTTGAGCGCGCCGCGCACGTGCAGGCGCAGTTCGTTGGTGCGGTTCAGCGCGATCAGCATCCCCAGGTTCAGCACCGAGCGTGTGCGCCGGTCGATCCCCGGCCGGGTCCAGATTTCGCCCCAGCAGTATTCGGTCACCAGTTTCTGGAAATCGACCATGAAGGCGCTGGCGCTGGCCACCGAGTTGTCCACGTAGGCCGCGCCGAGCACGTCGCGGCGAACCTCCAGTCCCTTGGCGAACAGGGGCGTGGCGAACTCGCGACGCAGCTTCGGGGATTTGCTCATTGGCGTTCTCCTCCATGTCGGGAGGAGAACGCTACGCACCCGGCGCCGACACCACAAGCCGGCGCGGGCGCTACTTCATGCGGTCGGGGATCTGCTGCTGCAGCCCGGAAAGGATCTCGGCCACATCGTAATAGATCTGCTCGCGGGCATAGCCCATGCGCTGGGCAACCGCAGTCCTGGTATGCGCGTAGTCGATGTCCATGGCGATGCGGCCGAGGGCGGCGCCCAGCTGGGCCTTGGAGACGCGGCCGCGCCAGGCGTAATCCCGTTCTGGGGTCGCCTCGATCTCGGCCAGCTCGGGCAGGTATTTCGCCCGCAACGCTTCGATGTCGCCACGTACCCGGGCGCGAACGGTGATCATGCCGTCCGCGCGGTCCTCGGATTTCTCCACGATGCTGAAGAAGCCGAAGGTGGTCAGCAGCCACATGGTCGCACCTCGCGTGAGTCGGCTTGGCCGGGCCAGCCCCGGTAAGGAATCCGGTATAGCACCATTTCGCGATTGTACCGCCGGTCGAGCGGCCGGTACACCCGATCATCACTTTCCTCCGGCGTATGGCACCGCTACGTCTGACGCATGCGTCGGCTGTTTCGCCTCCTGCGGCTCCTGACCGGGCTGGCTGCGGTCCTGCTGCTGCTGGCGGGCGCCGCAGCCGTGGGGTTGGTGTGGCTGAGCCTGCCAGGCGGCAGCGGGCAGGTCGCGCTCCCTGGCCTGACGGCGCCCGTGACGGTGGAGATCGACCGCGACGGCATCCCGCGCATCCGTGCCGCCGGCGCCGAGGACGCCGCCGAGGCGCTGGGCTGGCTGCATGCCCGCGACCGCCTGGCGCAGATGGACCTGATGCGGCGCGCCGCCGCGGGCGAGGTGTCGGAAATCGCCGGACCGGCCGCCCTTCCGCTCGATAGGATGATGCGCACGCTCGGGCTGCAGGTGCGGGCGGCGGCCGACCTCCCCGCCCTGCCGGCCGACACAAGGGTCCTGCTGGAAGCCTATGCGCGCGGCGTGAACGCCTTCATCGCCGCCCGTGGGCGTTTCGCCGCCGCCGAGTTCCTGCCGTTCGGCGCGCCGCGCCCGTGGACCCCGGTGGACAGCCTGTTGTGGGGCCGCACCATGGGCGTCTGGTTGTCCGGCAACTGGCGCAGCGAGCTGGCCCGGCTGGCGCTCGCCGGGCGGGTGCCGGAGGCCGTGGCCGACGCGCTGTGGCCGCGCGCAGCGGGCGGCGCCGGGCAGCCGCAGGCCAGCCTGGATCCCGCCCTGGCCGGCGTCGCCGCGCAGTTGGCGG
>CAIMEK010000854.1 GCA_903839965.1 uncultured Acetobacteraceae bacterium
CCGAGTTCGGCCTGTTCGTGGGCCTCACCGCGGACATCGACGGCATGGTGCACATGTCCGACCTGTCCTGGGACGAGGCGGGCGAGCAGGCGATGACCAAGTACGAGAAGGGCCAGATCGTCAAGGCCAAGGTGCTCGATGTCGACGTCGAGAAGGAGCGCATCTCGCTCGGCGTCAAGCAGCTGGCCGACGATCCCGCCGCCGCCGTGCTGGAGCGGGTGCACAAGGGCGCCATCGTCACCTGCGTGGTCACCGCGGTGCAGTCCAACGGCATCGAGGTCAAGGTCGACGAAGTGCTCACCGGCTTCATCCGCCGCGCCGAGCTGGCCCGCGACAAGGGCGAGCAGCGTCCGGACCGCTTCGCGGTCGGCGAAAAGGTCGACGCCAAGATCATGTCGGTCGACCGGGCCGCCCGCAAGCTCCAGCTCACCATCAAGGGCAAGGAGCAGGACGAGGACAAGCAGGCCATGCAGGAATACGGCAGCTCGGATTCCGGCGCCTCGCTGGGCGATATCCTCGGTGCGGCAATCCGTCGCCGCAACCAGCAGGCCCAGTCGGAAAACTGAGCGTCGGGAAACTGCGTGTCCCTCGATGCGGACGTGCTGATCGACAGGCGGCGCCTCAAGCGCCGCCTGTTGCTTTGGCGGATCGTCGCCGTGCTCGCGGTGGCGGGATGCGCCCTGCTCTTCCTCGCGCCAGGCCTGTGGCCGGCGGGGCGAACGCACCTCGTCCGGCTGACCGTCAGCGGGCTGATCACCGATAACCGCCAACTCGACGAGGACGTCGCCGCGCTGGCCGGCAACGACGCCGTGCGCGGGCTGATCGTCGCCATCGACAGTCCCGGCGGCAGCGTCGCCGGCGGCGAAGGCCTGCACGACGCCATCGAACGGGTGGCCGCGCGCAAGCCGGTCGTCGCGGTCATGGGCGGCACCGCCGCTTCGGCCGGCTACATGGTGGCGGTGCCGGCGGCCCGCATCTTCGCCCGTTCCTCCACCCTCACCGGCTCGATCGGCGTGTTGATGCAGACCGGCGAGGTTTCCGGACTGCTGGAGCGGCTCGGCATCACCGCCGAGGCGATCACCTCCGGCCCGCTGAAGAACCAGCCCAGCTACACCCACCCCACCTCCCCGCAGGGCCGCGACGTGCTGCGGGGCGTGGTGATGGACATGTACGAGCAGTTCGTCGGCATGGTCGCCACCGGCCGCCACATGCCGCCCGAGCAGGTCCATGCGCTGGCCGACGGGCGTCCCTACACCGGGCGGCAGGCGCTCGGCCTCGGCCTGGTCGATGCGATCGGCGGCGAAGCCGAAGCCCGGGCCTGGCTGGCCACCGAGAAGGGCATTCCCGAGAGCCTGCCGGTCGAGGATCTGCAGCTTGGCGGTTTCGCCCGCCGGGCGCTCTTCGGCGCATTTGCGCCCGTTTTGGACGACGTGATGAAAAGCCTGCTCTCTCAAGGGCTTAGGATTGACGGCGCCTGGGCGGTCTGGCAACCTGCAATCGGCAACGAGTAGGCGTCGAAAGGCGGGGACGGGAACATGACGAAGTCGGAGTTGATCGCGGACCTTTCGGCGTCGAATCCGCATCTGCGCGGCCAGGACATCGAGTTGATCGTCGCCACCGTCTTCAACGAGATCACCGCCGCGCTGGCCCGCGGCGAGCGGGTCGAGCTGCGCGGCTTCGGCGCTTTCACCGTGAAGCGGCGCGACGCGCGCACCGGCGAAGCGGTGCCGGTGGAGGAAAAGGCCGTGCCCTTCTTCAAGGCCGGCAAGGAATTGCGCGAGCGGGTCAATCGCGGCAAGCGCGACGCCCGCAAGCCCGCCGCCCAGAGGGGCCGCGCGGGTACGGGTGTGGCGGCCTGACATTGCTTCCCAGGGGTGAAATGCGATGCTGCGTGCTCTGATCGCCTTGCCCTTCCTGCTCGTCATCGTCCTGTTCGCGCTGTCCAACCGCCAGCCGGTGACGCTCGGCCTGTGGCCGACCGAGTTCGCCATGACGATCCCGGTCTCGGCCGCCATTCTGCTGGGCATGGGCGGCGCCTTCCTGCTCGGCGCCCTGTTCGTCTGGATCCCCGCGCTGGGCGTTCGCCGGC
>CAIMEK010000855.1 GCA_903839965.1 uncultured Acetobacteraceae bacterium
CCCAGGTCGAACAGCGCCTGGGCGAAATCCGACGGCCGGGCGCGGGCGGCCTCCTCGGCGCCCAGCCGCGCCGCCGCCGCGGCAATCGCCGCCTTGGCGCCGGGCAGCGGGGCGGCGATGGCGAACAGCCGGGCCACCACCCGCTCGACATTGCCGTCCACCGGCACCACCGGCACCCCGAAGGCAATCGCCGCCACCGCCGCCGCGGTATAGGGGCCGATGCCGGGCAGCGCGCGCAGCCCCGCGACCTCGCGCGGGAAGCCGCCGCTTGCCGCCGCCGCCTGCGCGCAGGCGTGCAGGTTGCGCGCCCGGGCGTAGTAGCCCAGCCCCGCCCAGGCCTGCATCACCGCCGACACAGGCGCCGCGGCGAGCGCTTGCAAGTCTGGGAAGCGGGAGAGAAATTCCGCGTAGTATGGTACGACCGTCACCACCGTGGTCTGCTGCAGCATGATCTCGCTCAGCCAGACCCGGTACGGGTCGGCCGTCTCGCCCGGCGCGGCGCGCCAGGGCAGGCTGCGGCGGTGGCGGTCGTACCAGGCCAGCAGGTCGGCGGCACGGATCATGGGGGGTCTATGACGGGGCAGCAGGGGAACCACAAGCCGGGCGACCGCTTCATCTACGGCCCGCGACCCGTCGGCGCGCTGGTGCCCGGGCTGGTGCGGCCCGCCTTCCGCAAGCGCGCGCCCGCCACGGCGCAGGTGCTGGCCGACTGGGAGGCCATCGTCGGCCCCGCCCTGGCCGGGGTCACCACCCCGCGCAAGCTGTTCTCCGGCACGCTCGCCATCGCCTGCGCCGGCCCGGTGGCGATGGAGTTGCAGCATCTGTCCGCCGAGGTGATGGCCCGCATCAACGGCCATCTCGGCCGCGTGGCGGTCACCCGGCTGCGCTTCATCCAGGACGTCCCCCCGCCGCTGCCCCCGCTGGCGCCGCCGCGTCCCCAGGCGGTCGCCGCCGCCCAGCGCGCCGTCGCCTCCCTGCCGGCGGGCCCGCTGCGCGACGCCCTGGAATCGCTCGGCCGCGTGGTCTTGACGGACCGCCGGCGCTGAACACGTTCTGCCGACTCGACTCCTGCCGGGTTCTGTGGCAACAAACACCATATATAGAGGGTTCGATGCAGTTTTCGCGACGTGCGCTACTATCCGTTGTGGCTGGACTGGCACTTCCCGGGATCGCCCGGGCGGACGAGGCCGCCTACGAGGCCGAACGCGCCCTGGGCAAACCCGACGCGCCGGTGACGGTGATCGAGTTCTATTCGCTCACCTGCTCACATTGCGCGGATTTCGCCCGGGAAACCTTCCCGCGGATCAAGCGCGAGCTGATCGACACCGGCAAGCTGCGCTACGTGTTCCATGACTTCCCGCTCGACCAGGTGGCGCTGATGGCCGCCATGGTGGCCCGCACGCTGCCGGCGGAGCGCTACGAGCCGTTCATCGGCGCGCTGCTGGCCTCGCAGGACCGCTGGGCCTTCGCGCGCGGCGTGAACTCCACCGACGAACTGGCCAAGATGGCCGCCCTCGCCGGCCTGCCGCGCGACGCCTTCAACAAGGCAATCGCCGATACCGCGCTCCGCGACTGGATCCTCAAGCGCCAGGACGAGGCACAAAAAGCCTATGGCATCGACTCGACTCCGAACTTCGTGTTCAACGGCAAGGCGGTGAAGAACCATCGCGAGCCTGGAGCGGTGGACTACATCGTCTTCGCCCACGACGTCGAGCAAGCCGCCGGGTAGCGGCCGGCGCACAGCCCAGCAGGGGAAGCAATTGCCCGTCAGCTTCAGCCGACTGCGCATCGCCGGGTTCAAGAGTTTCGCCGAGCCGGCGGTGGTGGACATCCTGCCCGGGCTCACCGGCATCGTCGGCCCGAACGGCTGCGGCAAATCCAACGTGGTCGAGGCGCTGCGCTGGGCGATGGGGGAAACCTCCGCGCGCAGCCTGCGCGGCGGCGAGATGGACGACGTCATCTTCGCCGGCACGGTGCACCGGGCCTCGCGCAATCTCGCCGAGGTCACCCTGCAGCTCACCGACACCAAGGGCGCCGCCCCGCCGCCCTTCGGCGACTCGCCCGAGCTGGAGGTCAGCCGCCGCATCGAACGCGGCAGCGGCAGCCAGTTCCGCATCAACGGCCGCGAGGCGCGGGCGCGCGACGTGCAAACCCTGTTCGCCGACCTGGCCACCGGCGCGCATTCCTCGGGGCTGGTCAGCCAGGGCCGCATCGGCTCGCTGGTCAGCGCCGCGCCCGAGGAACGCCGCGCGATGCTGGAGGAGGCGGCCGGCATCACCGGCCTGCATTCGCGCCGCCACGAAGCCGAACTGAAGCTGCGCGCCGCCGAGGCCAATCTCGGCCGCGCCGAGGACCTGAAGGGCCAGCTCGAGGGCCAGCTCGAGGGGCTGAAGCGGCAGGTGCGCCAGGCCAACCGCTACCGCGGCATCTCCGGCCTGATCCGCGCCGCCGAGGCCGAATGGCTGGCGATCCAGCGGGCCAAAGTCGAAGCCCAGCGCGCCGCGGCGCAGGCGGCGCTGCACGCGGCCCAGTCCGCCGTCGCCGAGGCCACCGCTGCGGCCACCGCCACCACCGCCG
>CAIMEK010000856.1 GCA_903839965.1 uncultured Acetobacteraceae bacterium
GCGCCGGCGTAGCGGGGTGATCTCAGCCATCGGAAGCTCCTGTCTGGTGAGGTTGGGTCGGACAACCCAAAGCCTCTCAGACAGGGGCCTACTTCGTCGAAGTCAGCCGCGGAGAACTACCGCGGAGCGGTTTCGTGCAATGCTCCCTTGGCCGGATCAGCTTGTCAATCTCGGCGGGAGCGCAAGACCCGCTTTCCTGTTCGATCGGCGGGCCGGCGGTATCGGACAACCACCGACGGCCTCGTCGGCGCAGCGGCGACAGTCGCCTTGCGCCGCGCCCTATAGGCTGCGGATCGCTCGGCGGGGGTGGCGGCGCGATCACCGCGAGGGGGTGGTCCTGGCATCCGAGCTTGATATCCCGTGACGCGTCACGAGTGCAATGGATAGGGATCCGCCATCAGCTCGGTGTGCCGACCGCGGTCTGTCGGCAGGGCAGAGATGGGTCGAACCTTCGCCGTTATTGAAACATCTTGGCGTTCCTTCATGAACCGCTGATCGACGTCGGTGAAAGATCCGGTCAGTTGCGCCCTTATGTCCGGCCTGTAGCGCGGCGCTTGCCGCTGGCCATCATGGGTGTGCGCATGCGTGTCAGGCACCAATCTGTCGGGCGTGCTCGGGGCACATGCGGATGAACGGTATTGCCTGAACTGTCTTGACCACAGCCTTTCCCATCACGCTGTTCAGCGCTTCCTGCCGGATCAGTCGGGCTTGCGCCCGCCGCCTACCGCATGGCGCTGGAACGTCACGCCACAGCTTCCGCTGCAGCCACGACACGCCCCTTCGCGCGGTAGATCTCTTTGCGCGTCATCAACGCCCAAGCGATGCGCGCCATCTTGTTTGCCAATGCAACGGTCGCCAGCCTGACCGGGCGCCGTTCCAGGATGCCTCGGACCCAAATCCCGGCGGCGCTATTCCATTGCGCTGCGCGATACACCATCGATGTGGCTCCAAGCACCAGCAGCTTGCGGATTTCTTTGTTCCCTGCCTTGGTGATCCGGCCGAGGCGGGTCTTTCCGCCGGTAGAGTGCTGGCGCGGCACCAGTCCGAGCCAAGCAGCGAAATGACGCGCGCTCTTGAAGGCGCCGATGTTGTCACCGACCGACGCAGAGATCAGTGACGCGGTGATCGGTCCGATGCCAGGGACCGTGGCCAGGCGCCGCGCCGTTTCATCGTGCCGCGCGTGATCGACAATCTGCACTTCGAGCTTCGCGATGCGTGCGGCCACCACGCCGCAATGGCTAGGCAACTCCCCGACCGCCTGCCGGGCGCTTTTCGGGATGGACATATCCGTATCCACGAGCGTTATGAGATCCTCAAGCTTGCTCATGCCTTTCGGAACGGTAATGCCGAACTCAGTCGCCAAGCCGCGCATGGCGTTCGCCAGCATCGTCTCCTGTTTTACAAGCAATGACCTCACAGAATGCAAAGCCAGGACCGCCTGCTGCTCCGTCGTTTTGATAGGCACGAACTTGATGCCCGGACGACGCGCCGCCTCGCAAAGTGCCGCTGCATCAGCCGGATCGTTCTTCTTGCCTTTCTTGACGAACGGCCTGACCGCCTCGGGGGCAATCAACTTCACATCATGCCCAAGGCCCGTCAGCACCCGCGCCCAGTGATGTCCCGCACCGCATGCTTCAATGACGACGATGCATTTTTCCTGCTTCTCGAAGAACGGGAGTAGTTCGTCCCTCCGAAGCTTGCGCTTCAACTGCACTTTCCCGGCGCTGTCGACTCCGTGAACCTGGAAAACGGACTTTGCGGTATCCAAGCCGATCATGGTAATCGCCATCGCGGACGGTCCCTCTCTGTTTGGTCCTCGCACGACCCAGAATCTGGCACACTGATGCCTAGGGCCGTCCACCCCATCTGTCGCGCAGCGCCAGCCTGACATCGCGCTCTCCGGGGTTTTGCTCCGGTTACGGTCACGGTGGTGGGTTCATGGAACGCCCTGCGGACGAATCGGATGACGGCTCTCTGAGGGTCGATTTCGACCGCCGCCTGAGGCTGGAATTCCACGACAGCCGCATCACCAGCGACGCCGGCTTGTTGGCCTTCCGCGAACTGGACGACGCGCTTGGGCTGACCGATTGCGCTGGTGCCGCATTGTCGGAATGTCGCCGTGGCAAGAACACCCGCCACCTGCTGACCGACCTGCTGCGCCAGTCGGTGTTCGGCCGGCGCGCCGGCTACGAGGATGTGAACGATGCCGAACGACTGGCGCACGATCCGGCGATGTGCGCCGTGGTGGACCGGCAAGGCCTCGACCGCGCTGCCGCTTCGACCAGCCAGATGGGGCGCTTCGAGACCGCGTGGCTGACCGGCGATGCCAACCTCGCCGCCCTGGCCGATCTGTCCAGCGCCTGGATCGAGCGGGTGCATGTGCGCCGGCCGCAGACCACCGTCGTGCTCGACATGGGCAGCAGCGTCAGCGAGACCCACGGCGCCCAGGAGGGCAGCGCCTACAACGGCCATTTTGCCTGCACCTGCAACCATCCGCTGTTCGTGTTCAACCA
>CAIMEK010000857.1 GCA_903839965.1 uncultured Acetobacteraceae bacterium
AGCGCAGGCCCGCGACAGCCACGCCCTTGCGTGGCGAAAGCGGCTCAGTCACCCACCAACGCAAGCCCGGATCTGAACAAGCCTCGCGGGTCAGAGTCGTAGCCCGCATCTCGATGCGGGGCCTCGCCTGAGGCTGCTCCAAATCGTGAAGCAAGGACCCGGGCCGCTGTTGACCTACTTTTTCTTCAGAAGGTCGGCGAGTTCTTCCATTGCCACCTTTATGCTCGAGCCGCAGGCTGTATCCCCCTTCCCACCTCCCATCCTTGTGACAATTTCCATAATGTTCGAACCGCGCTCGAAGGTCCAGATTGATTGGCTCGCCGGAAAGGTAACCTTTGCAGTCCCCCCCATGAGGGTGAAAGGTGCGCTGAGCAACTCGCGAAAGGAGTTCCCGGATGTTATCGCTGTCAGAGGGTCCTTCATCGCATCGTAACCCAGCCAGACCTGAAACCTCGTAATCTGGCTATTCGCATTAATGGTCAGAACGAAGGCTCCTCTTTGCGTGTCTAAGTTGCCCGCCGAGAGCCTTCCAACGCAGATCTCGTTCTTGCCGGTGAACGGCCCGGCCATGACCGGCGTCGCAAACATGGCCGCAACGAATGCCGCCAGGCCGGTAAAAACAACCGCCAACTTTGCTTTACACATTGCAACCTCTCTGGGCATGATCGCGCGCTTTCGGCCCGTATAGCAGATGATTTGGTATAGTACGATGCGCGCCGTGATGTAAAGGTTCATTTCGGGAGCGTCACTAGGTCGGATGAGAAGTGAGCGGGTGCATACGGCAACAATCGTAGCAACAATCGTAGGGTGGGTGAGCGAAGCGTCACCCACCAACGCAAGCCGGTGCCTGAGCAGGCCCCCGGATCAGGCACGATCCCGACGACCACTCGTTGCGTTGTCGGATGGTGCTTCGCTGCCCTCGCCGCACGCCGGCCGAAACAACGGCTGTCCACCTCTTTCCGCCGCATTGCCGGCCCGACCCTCACGCGTAGAGCAGCGCCGGCGGACACCCCGGCGGGTGGGCATGGTCGAATACCACCCAGGCGTGGTGGTGCTGCGCGGTATTCGTGCGCTCGCCCATGTCGAACCAGCGAATCCGTTGCCGCAGTACCACCACGGCCGCGAACGGCGCCGCCGACATCACCTCGGCGGCGCGTTGTCCGGCAATCCATTGCAGCCGCACCAGCAGCGCGAGTTGGCCCTGCACGGAAGCCGTAAGCCCCAGCGCATGCCGCAGAAACTCCAGCATCGCCTTTGACGACCGCGACTGCGCCGCATGGCTCCCCGTGTCGCCATAGGGTGGGTTGGTGACGATGCTGCGACAACCCATGGGCACCTTCCGGCAGGTGAGGAAATCGACGCCCGCCGTACCAAAGCCGCGATCGGCGATGTCGGTCGAAACAACGTCAAGGCCGTGCGCCGCGAGTATGCCGGATATGGCGCCGTCGCCACAGCACGGTTCCCAGACCGGGCCGCGGAAGCGGATGTGCTGCAGCAATGCCTCCGTGACCCAGTCCGGCGTGGCGTAGAAATCCCGTCGCTCCCGGTCGTAACCGGAATAATGGATGGCGCGACGCCCTGTCGGGGGGGGCACCGCCGGTTGCGAAGCAGCTATAACTGCCGAACCGGCGTCGGCGAGCAGCAGGTCGTGTTGCAATGGCTCCCCTTTGCGCAGGCGCCTGCCTATGGCGTCGGATTTAAGCATCTCTTGACCCGACAAAATTCCCTTTGCATGACTCAGGGTCGCCCGGAACTGCAACTTTGCCACATACGGTCGGTCCGAGCGAGCGTAGGACGCATAAACGCCTGTGCAATGCCTCGTGGCGTTGCACCGCTTTCGCCACCATCGCGCCAGGGTGCAATGCCGCCCGGCATTGCCCCCCACGCGCCGCCCTTCGCCTAAGACCGCCCCGGATGCCGCTCCAGCCGCTTGTCAAATCCCACCGTGAGCACCGCGATGATGGAAATAACCGGCGCCAACGCCAGGCAGAACAGTGCGATGTTGTCGTTGCCGCCGGTCGCGTCCTTGATCAGCCCGAACAGCGACGGCCCCAGCCAACCGCCCAGGCTGCCCACCGAACTCACCATCGCCAACCCGCCCGCCGAGGCCGTGCCGGTCAGCAGCGCGCTCGGCAGCGCCCAGAACGCCGGCTGGCTGGACCACAACCCCATCGACGCCAGCGTCAACGCCACCATCGTCAGCGCCGGATGGCTGCCGCCAAGCAGAATGCACACGGCCAGTCCGGAGCCGCACAACACCCAGGCCCAGCACGCGTGCCCGACGCGGTCGCCGGTAAGGTCGGAGTGCCAGCTCCAGCTAACCATCGCCACGATGGCGAACACGAAGGGGATGGCGGCGACCAGCCCGATCAGGCCGGACGGCACCCCAAGCCCCCGCACGATCAGCGGCATGAAGAAGGTCAGCCCGTAGTTCGACATCTGGTGGGTGAAATAGGCCAGCGTGATCAGCAACACCTTCGGGTCCAGCAAACCTTCGATCAGCGTGTACTTGCGCACCGCCTCGCGCTGCGTCCGCTCCGACGCCAGCCGTTCGACCAGCCAGGTCCGCTGGTTCTCCGCCAGCCAGGTCGCATCCGCCGGCCGGTCGGTCAGCAACTGCCACATCACCACCGACAGGATAACCGTCGGCACGGCCTCGATGATGAACAGCCACTGCCAGCCGAACAGCCCCGCGATCCCGTCCATCTGCATCAGCAACCCGCCGATCGGCGGCCCGATGACCAGCGCGCCCATGTTGGCGGACAGGAAAATCCCCTGCATGCGGGTCCGATAGTACGAGGGGAACCACCAGGTCAGGTACAGCAGCGCCCCCGGGAAGAACCCCGCTTCGGCCACGCCGAGCACGAAACGGACCGTGTAGAAGCTCCAGTCGTTCCACGCGAAGGCGGTCATCCCGGACACGATGCCCCAGGTGATCAGGATGCGTGCGAACCAGCGCCGCGCGCCGACCTTGTGCAGGATCAGGTTGGAGGGAATCTCGGCGAGGAAGTAGCCGAGAAAGAACACGCCGGCGCCGAAGCCGAACACCGCGGCGGAAAAGCCGAGCTGCTTGTTCATGGTCAGGGCGGCCATGCCCACGTTCGCCCGGTCCAGCGCGGCGCAGAAGAAGCCCGCCATCAGCAGCGGCATCAGCCGCCAGCCGACGCGCCACATGGTTTCCCGTTCGACCGGATCGATCCCGCGTGCACCAGGCGCAATGGCATCCATGGCAGACTCCTCCTTGCCGCTTGAAACTCGGCGGAAGGACGATCCCCGTTCGCGTCTGCTTCCCAGGATAGTTTCTGCCCCGAACCATGCCCCGCAACCGGCAACCGTGGCAACATGATACGAGACACTGAACCGACATTTCGCCGCCGCCCCTGGCCCGGCCCCCCCCTCCATCCCCACCGCGTAGCCCGCATTCGCGTAGCGAAATGCGGGAAACTTTTCCTTGCGCCCGCCCTGCCTTTATGCTAGGACTATTTTCGTGAGCGCAGTCCTCCTCCCGGCCCCGGTCCAAGCCTTCGCCCCCGAGTTCGCGGGTCGGTTCGGCCGCATCCTCGCCGGGCTGGCCA
>CAIMEK010000858.1 GCA_903839965.1 uncultured Acetobacteraceae bacterium
CACTCGCCGCTCTGCCCAGGGAAGTGGGTCGGCCCACCTACGACCGCGGCCGCGTCAAGGTCGGCATCGTCCACTTCGGCGTCGGCGCATTCCATCGCGCCCACCAGGCGATGTACCTCGACCAGTTGATGAACCGTGGCGAGGCGCTGGACTGGGGCATCTGCGGGGTCGGCATCATGCCGTCCGATCGGCAGATGCGCGATGCCCTAAATGGCCAGGACAGGCTCTACACGCTGGTCATCAAGAATCCCGAAGGCCGCTACGACGCCCGCGTGATCGGCTCGATCGTCGACTACCACTACGCGCCGGACGACCCCGAGGCGGTGCTGGAGGTGATGGCGGCGCCGACGACGCGCATCGTTTCGCTCACCATCACGGAAGGCGGCTACAATTTTCATCACGTGACTGGCGCGTTCAACTTCGACCACCCCGACGTGGTGCACGACCTCGCGGCCGACGCCGTGCCGCGCACGGCCTTCGGCCTGATCACCGAGGCCCTGCGGCGGCGTCGGGAACGCGGCGTGGCGCCGTTCACGGTGATGTCGTGCGACAACATCCAGGGCAACGGCGACGTCGCCCGCAAGATGTTCACCGCCTTCGCACGGCGCAAGGACCCGGCGCTGGGCGCGTGGATGGAAATCTCGGTGGCGTTCCCGAACGCCATGGTGGACCGCATCACCCCGGTGACGACGCAACAGGACATCGCCCAGGTGGCCGAACGTTTCGGCATCGCGGACGCCTGGCCGGTGGTGTGCGAGCCGTTCACGCAGTGGGTGGTGGAAGACCACTTCCCAACCGGACGCCCGCCCTACGAGCACGCCGGCGTGCAGATGGTGGGCGACGTGGTACCGTACGAGATGATGAAGCTGCGGCTGCTCAATGCCAGCCACCAGGCGCTCACCTATTTCGGCTACCTCGCCGGCTATCGTTACGCGCATGAGGTCGCCGGCGATCCGCTGTTCGCCAGTTTCCTGCTGAACTACATGACCCTGGAAGCCACGCCGACGCTGAGCCCGGTGCCCGGCGTCGACCTCGACGACTACCGCCGCACGCTGATCGCGCGTTTCGCCAACCCCGAGGTGCGTGACACCTTGGCCAGGCTGTGCGCCGAAAGTTCGGATCGCATTCCGAAGTGGCTGGTGCCGGTGATCCGCGCGCAACTGGCCATGGACGGCCCGATTTCGCGCAGCGCCGCGGTGGTGGCCAGTTGGGCCCGCTACGCCGAAGGCCGCGACGAGCAGGACCAGCCGATCGAGGTGGTCGATCGCCTCAAGGACGAGCTGATGGCGATTGCCGCGCACAACCGCGAGAACCCGACGGCATTCATCGAAAATCGTGAGGTGTTCGGCGATCTCATCGACCAGCCCAGGTTCGTCGAGGTCTACCGTTCCGCTCTGGCCTCGCTGCACACGGCCGGCGCCTTGGAGACCGTCAGGCGCTATTGCTGATCGATCCGCCAGGCCGGCGGGCCTGCCGGTTCAGCTTCGTCCGGTCAGGCCGCGCAGGCCGAAACGATGCGCACACTGGAACTGGCGCCGATGCGCGAGGCGCCGGCGGCGACCATGGCGAGTGCCGTCTCGAGCGTCGACACGCCGCCGGCCGCCTTGACGCCAAGCGCATCGCCCACGGTGCGGCGCATCAGCGCGACATCGGCCACGTTCGCGCCGGACTTCGAGAAGCCGGTGGACGTCTTGACGAAATCGGCGCCGGCATCGCGGGCGAGCCGACACGCCGTCACCTTCTCGTCGTCGGTCAGCAGGCAGGCTTCGATGATCACCTTCAGCAAGGCGCTGCCGCAGGCTGCCTTGACCGCGGCGATCTCGGCGCGCACGACATCGAACTGGCCGGATTTCAATGCGCCGATCGGCAGCACCATGTCGATCTCGCGCGCCCCCGCCGCAACCGCTTCCGCGGTCTCCTGGCACTTCGCCCAGGAGGTGGTGGCGCCCAGCGGGAAGCCGACCACCGTGCAGACCCGTACGGCGCTGCCGCGCAAAGCGGTGACCGCCAGCGGGACGAAACGAGGGTTGATGCAGACGGTAAAGAAGCCGTACTGGCGCGCCTCGTCGCACAGGGTCAGGATGTCGCGGTCGGTGAATTCAGGGCGGAGCGCCGAATGGTCGATCATGGCGGCGAGTTCACTACGAGTCATCGGACGGATAACCTCCCAAAGCCCGTGACATACCGGGCACAGCAGCTTTCCTGGGACTTCAGGAATGCAGTATCGTATCGATCAGCAGTTGCACGCCTTCGCTCGGCAGGCCGATCGTGACCTCCTGCCCCGGGGCATAGTTCTCCGAGACCGGCGGATCGAAGCGGACGATCTCCAGGGTCTCTTCGCCAAGTTGCACCGTGTATTCCACCTTGTCGCCGAGGTAGACGCGCCCGGTAACCTTGGCCTGGAGCCCGTGCCCGGCCGCTTCGATCGAGATCGCTTCCGGGCGAACCACGGCGGCCACCCTGGTTCCGTCGTCAAAGGAGACCGTCGTCGGCAGGTGTACGGTCTGCCCGGCCAGCTCGAGCGTCACACGGCCGTCGACCGTACCTCGCACAACCCCATGCAGCAGATTGGCGCGGCCGATGAAGCTGGCGACAAACGCCGAGACCGGCCGGCGATAAAGGTCCTCGGCCGTGCCGAGCTGCGCGATGCTGCCGCTTTCGATCACGGCGATGCGGTCCGAGATCGCCATCGCCTCTTCCTGGTCGTGCGTGACGTAGACGGTGGTAATGCCGAGGCGCTGGTGCAGCTTCTGGATTTCCCCACGCATCTCCACGCGCAGCTTGGCGTCGAGGTTCGACAACGGCTCATCGCACAACAGCACGCGCGGCCGGATGACGATGGCGCGCGCCAGCGCCACCCGCTGCTGCTGGCCACCGGATAGCTCATTGGGCAACCGCCCCCCGAACCCCTCCAGCCCGACGAGGGTCAGCACCTCTTCCACCGCCGTGCCGATCTCGCTTTCGCCCCAGCGCCGCACGCGCAGGCCGTAAGCAACGTTCTCGAACACCGTGAGATGCGGGAACAGCGCGTAGCTTTGGAAGACAAAACCGATATCGCGACGGTTGGCGGGCACGCGCGTCACGTCGAGCTCGCCAATGAAGATCCTGCCGGCGCTAGGTTCCTGGAAGCCCGCAATCATGCGCAGCATCGTGGTTTTGCCGCAGCCTGACGGGCCAAGCAGCGTCAGCAGTTCGCCCGGTTTGACGTCGAGGTCGACGTCGCGCACGGCCTGAATATCGCCACGCTCGCGGTGATGGAACGTCGCGGAAATGCGCTCCAGGCGGATGCCGACGGAATGAATGGGATCTGCCATTGCCTACATGTCAATCATCGAGGGGCGCAGCGCCGGCGTCGTCATCTGCCGCAGCAGCAGGTTGAGCAGGGCCGTCACCACCAGAACGACGGCGATGACGAAGATGGAGAAGGCCGCCGCCGGACCGAGAGACAGCTCGGTCATGTTCTCCAGGATGCGGACGGTAATCAGCGTCCAGTTGATCGAAACCAGGAAGATCGTCGCGCTGATCGCGGTCATGGCGCGGATGAAGACGACACCGAGGCCAGCGAAAAAGGCCGGCAGAATCAGGGGAAGCATCACGCGCCTGAACGTGGTGAAGGCGCTGGCGCCGAGGCTGAACGAAGCTTCCTCGATGGTGGTGCTGATCTGCTGGAGCAGGGCAACGGTGGTGCGAATACCGCTCGGACTGTAGCGGAACACGTAGCAGGCGATGATGATGGCAGCGGTT
Source organism: uncultured Acetobacteraceae bacterium (assembly GCA_903839965.1). Taxonomy (GTDB): domain Bacteria; phylum Pseudomonadota; class Alphaproteobacteria; order Acetobacterales; family Acetobacteraceae; genus Rhodovastum. The sequence continues at coordinate 3,745 of CAIMEK010000858.1, forward strand.
CCCGTCAACAGCAAAGGCCTGGTGTTGAAGGCAATCAGATAGGCGATGCCGACGATCGTACCGGGCAGGGAGTAGTTGATCATGGAGACGATCTCCATGGTCTGGCGACCCCTGAAGCGCACGCGGCTGACGAGATAGCCGACGACGACGCCGTAGAGGCCACCGATGGGCATGGCGATCAGGGCGATGATCAGCGTGTCCTTGATGGCCGGCACCCCCTCGGTAAAGATGTTCCGGTAGTTGTTGAGGGTCAGCGCATTATTGGCGCCGAAAGCCATGACGATCGAGGCATAGGCCAGCAGGGCGTAGAGGTAGAGGATGAACAGGACGATGATCATGCAGGCTGTCGCCAGCAGCCAGCCGACCCATGGCGCCACGGCCTCGTGGTTTGCGTGGCCGCCGCCGCCGCCGGTCACGGTGACGTAGCTGCGCCCCTGCACGATATGGCGCTGCGCGAAGTAGACCAGCGCCGACGGAACCAGCAGCAGCAGCGAAAGCACCGCGCCGCCCTGCAGGTCGAACATGCCGGTGATCTGCAGATAGGCCTCGGTCGGCAATACCGGCAGGTCGTTGCCGGCCAGGATCAGCGGCGTCGCGAAGTCGGCGAGCGAGGCGGCAAACAGCAACAGGAATGCATTGGCCAGCCCCGGCACCGTCAACGGCACCGTCACGGTGCGGAACACGCGCCAGCGCGAGGAGCCGAGACTGTAGGCGGCTTCTTCCAACTGGCCGCCGATTGCCGCCATGATCGGCCGCAACGCCATGTAGGCCAGCGGGAAATAGGTCAACGCCTCGGCGATGAGCGTGCTCCTGAGGCCATAGACCTGGGCATTCTGCATGCCGAACACGTTGCGCGTGATCAATCCGCGCGGGCCGAAGGAAAACACGAACGCGATCGAGGTGGTGAAGGGCGGCGAGATCAACGGCAGGAGAGTCACCAGATCGAGCAGCTTCTTCGCGAAACGGCCGAGCCCACCGCGTTCGACCGCGAAAGCGAACAGGAAGCCAGCAACCGTGCCCACGATGGCAACGAGAAATGCCAGCACCAGGCTGTTGCGCAGCGCGCGGAGATTGTTGATGTCACCCAGCGCCGTAACGACCGGCGCAAACGAGGCGGCGCCGTCCACCGTGAAGGCGCGCACGATGAGACACGCCAGCGGGTACAGCACGAATACCAGCAGGAGCAGGCCGAGAAAGCCGATGACGAGCAGGCGAAGCGGGTCTTCCGCAACCCGCCCCGCCCGTCGCGCGGTACCCGCAGACGCCATCGATCAGGAAGCGTTCAGCACTTCGGCGATCCAGCGCTTCACGACACGCTCCCGATTGGCGCCGGCCCAGGTGTCGTCGATTTCGATGATGTTGGCCGCCTTGAGCACGTTCGCCAGGGTTGGATCGGTGGCAACGCCGGGAACGGCCGGAATGAAGTTGATCTTGTTGGGCGCCAACAGCGACTGCATCGCCGCACTCGACGCCCAGTCGATCAGCTTCTTGCCGGCGACGGGATTCTTCGCCCCCTTGATTAGGGCAATGCACTCAGCCGCGGAACCGATTCCCTCCTTCGGGAAGCTGATCTGCACATCGTAGCCCTGCTGGCGGGTGAACAGCGCATCGACGATGAAGAAGATGCCCGCGCCGGCCTGCCCGAGACCGATGGGCAGCGTGCCGCCGCCACCGCTCTTGGTATAGAGCTGCACGTTCTGCCGCAGCTTCTTCATATAGGCGAACGCCGCGTCCTCGTTGCGGTTGTTCGCCTGGATGATCGAGAAGATGCGAGTCACGGCGGTGCCCGAGGTCCGCGCATCCACCATCTGGATCATGTTCTTGTAGGCGGGATTGAGCAGGTCGTCCCAGGAGGCCGGCGGTTGCAGGTTGTGTTCCTTGAGGAACTGCGTATTGGACATGAAGACCAGCGGATCGTCCGCGATGGCCGTCCAGTTGCCCGCGGGGTCCTTGAACCTGGCCGGCAGGGTGGCGGCGCTGGGCGGCTTGTAGGGCTCGAACACGCCCTGGCCCTGGCCGGCGGTGAATGTTTCGACCGGCCCGCCGAACAGCACGTCAACCTGCGGATTGCCCTTCTCGGCGAGCACGCGCGCAAGCGCCTCGCCGGATGAGAAGCGGACGAAATTGACATGGATGCCAGATGCCTTCTCGAAGGCGTCCATCATCGGTTTGGCGTAGTTCTCCGGCCAGATCGAGTAGGCATTGGCGGTTTCCGCGGCGCGAGCACCGCGACCGAGGAAGGGAAGCGCCAGTGCGCCGCCCAGCACGCCGCGGCGGCCGAACCTGTGGTCGGCCAACGTGCCTGCGCGACCAAGAACCTGAGCTGCCATGTTGGTTGCCTTTTCCTAGCCTCGCCCATTACCGGGCGGATCGGTTGAAATATGCGCAGATGGCCTTGCCGCCCCTGCCGCTCCGTTATCGGCGCAACGGCGGAACCCGGCCTCGCCGCCGTAATCGCCAGGCAGCGAAGTGCCGCGGACGACCATCTGGCGCAGGCACGCGCGCGCCATTTCGTACAGTGGCATTTGGTGGACCGGCGAGGGCATTTCGATGTTGGAAAGGAACGACACGCACGGTAATGTTGCTCGTATTATGTGCAGAACGCAATACGCGCGCCCCCAAAAGGCCGGGGCGCGCCGATGACCCTTCGGGCGGGCGAGCCGGGTTGCCGGCGCACGCTCCCCGCTGTCGGCAAAGCCAAACGGATGTTCAAGCCGCGCAGCGCGACATCCGTCTGGCCAACGATCCGCATTCACGTTACCGTTTCGCTAACACCATGCGGGCAGCCAACCAAACCAACCTGGGAGTGAAACCATGAAAGCGGCGCGGCGCGTGTTGCTGCTCGGGGCCGGACGGATCGGGCAGGTGCATGCGAAGGCCCTGAGCCAGGCAACGGGCGCGGTGATGATCGGCGTGCACGATGCGGACGCAGCGCGCGCCGGGGACCTGGCGCGGGAATATGGCTCCGTGCCGATTGCGGATCCGGACGACGCCCTGGCAAGCGGCGCCGTCGATGCCGTCGTCATCGGCACCTCCAGCGACAGCCATCTCGACTTTGTGGGCCGGGCGGCGCGGCACGGCGTGCATGTGTTCTGCGAGAAGCCCCTGGCGCTGAACGTGGCGGGTATCGAGGCGGCGATCGCGGTCTGCCGGCAGCACGGGGTGGCGCTGCAGGTGGGGCTGAACCGCAGGTTCGATCCGAATGCGCTGGAGATCGCCGGCGCCGTGCGCGCCGGGCGGATCGGCCGTCCGCTCTCCATGCGCGTCACGTCCCGCGACCCGGCGCCGCCGTCGCGCGAATTCGTGCGCCGCTCCGGCGGGCTGTTCCACGACATGTCGATCCACGATTTCGACCTTTGCCGTTTCATCCTTGGCGACGAAGTCGTGGAGGTCATGACGATGGGAAGTTGCCTGATCGATCCGATGTTCGCGGAGGAGGGCGACGCCGATGTGGCCACGATCTGCCTGCGCTTCGGCTCCGGGGCGCTGGGCGTCGTCGAAACGACTCGGGCCACCGGATACGGCTACGACCAGCGCATCGAAGTGCTGGGACGCGACGGCGCGCTGGAGAGCGAGAACCTGACAGCGCACCGCGTGATGTTGCGCAACGGACGCGGGCAATCGGCGCCGCTGCCGCTGCCGTTCTTCCTGGAGCGCTACGAAATCGCCTTCGGCCGGCAAATGCAGTCTTTCATCGATGCTCTCGGCGCCGACGATCCGGCCGGCGCCATCGCGGTGTCGGGTGTCGATGCCCTATTGGCGCACCGCATCTGCGATGCCGCCGCGCAATCCTGGCGCGAGCGCCGTCTGATCGTGCTGCAACCCGCCGATGGCGGATGATGGCATGACAACAGAACAAGGAGGACCGTCCATGGCACGTGCCGCGATACTGGTTGTCCTGTGCATCCTGGCTGGCATGGCCGCGCCGGGTGCGTCCGCCGACGAGCTACGGCTGGAGAAGTTCGTCGTGCTGATGCGCCACAGCGTGCGGCCGCCGACCAACACGAAGGAAATCGCGCCGTATGCGGGCGAGGCTTGGCCGAAGCGGGAGGTTGCCGACGGCATGCTGACGCCGCACGGCGCCTTGGTGGCGACCCGGCTCGGCGCCTGGGAAGGCCGCATGCTGGCCGCCAGGGGGCTCCTGCGGGCGCCGGCATGCCCGGCGGCCGGCGAAGTGTTCGCCTGGGCCAGCGGCCAGTTGCAGCGGACGGTGGATACCGGCAACGCGTTTCTCGCCGGCATGTTCCCCGAGTGCGGATTGACCGCGGGTCGGCACGTCATCACCGGATCGGACCCGCTGTTCACGGCGGCGGAAACCGATGTCGGACGCCTCGACCTCGATAAGGGGCGCGCCGCCATCCTCGCGGCGATGGGTGGCAGCCTCGAGGACGCGCAGCGGAAGCTGGCGCCGCTGATGGCGGAGCTTCAGCCGATCCTGCGCTGCTGCAGCGTCGAAGTGTGCGAGAGCGTCGGCAAGCCGCATGGCTGCACGTTCGACGATCGACCCTGGATCATCAAGACGGTGAACGAAGGACGTAACCTCACGCTGGACGGCCCGATCGGCCAGGGCTCGACCATCTCGCAGGTGTTCCTGCTCGAATATGCCGATGGATTGCCGAGCGACCAGGTTGCCTGGGGGCGTGCTTCGAGCGCACAGGACGTGATCCGCATTTCCGCCATCCGGAAGACCAAGTACGAATATTTCGAGCGCTTGCCGTACATCGCGCAGCGCGGCGCTTCCAACATCTTCAACCAGTTGCTGATCGCGATCGAACAGGGCGCCGGCCTTGCCCCCGCCGAGGGAAGCGGTGGGCCGCCGCCGGCGAAGCTGGTGCTGTACTTCGGCAGCGACACTCAGATCGCCGAGATCGGCGGCATGCTGGGGGCGCACTGGCATCTGCAGAGCTATCTGGACGACGAGACGCCGCCCACGGGAGGGCTGACGTTCGAACTGCTGCAGGACACCTCCACCCGCCAGCGTTATGTGCGGATGAAGTTCCTGACGCCGGGCCTGGACCAGCTCCGCTCCGCCGCCGCCTTCGACGACGCCAATCAGCCGGAGAACGTCACGATTGCCATCCCGGGTTGTGTGCAGACGGCCGACGGTGCGTGCCCGGTCGAGCGTTTCCTCGATATCGCCCGGCACAGCCTCGATCCGACCGCCGCAGTGCCGCAGAATTATCGCTGAACGGGCGAACGGGCTATCGCACGCGACGTGCTGCGCCAGGGCGGCGACCACGGGCGCCTGACTGCCCTGTTGGCGCTGCCGGGCAGCGCCCCCTGGCGGCCGGTGATTTCGACGTGAAGTCGGCCATTCCGATTTGCAGTCGCCCCTCCCTGGGAGGGGTGGCGTGTGCCGGCCGCCTTGACCCGCGCTGCATCCGGAGCGCGCGGCCGCGCCGGTCGCCGCCTGGCCGTGTCAGCCGGTCGGACGCAGTATGCCGGCGGCGGTGAGGCCGCCGGACAGGTCGGTCAATGGCACCAGCAGGGTCGGCTCCGCGCACCACCGCTCTTCTGGCGGTGAGAGGGCCAGGCCGGGGCGTGAATATCCGCCGCAGCTTTCCCGAAGCGGGCGCGAGCGGCTTGCAACGCCAATGCCGCCGGGCGCACGAAGCGCAATGCCAGGTGGACTTCGAAGAGCACCTGAACACGCCCGGTCTGTGGCTGGAGATGCACGCCCGCTCGCCCTGCGACAGATCGCTTACCAGACGCATCACGACGCTTGCGGATCTGCCTGCGCGCGGGAGCGGCGTAGTGGCGCCTTGAATAGCTCTCGCTCCGCCCATGGACCCTTCTCATGAAATTGACGTCGGCATAGCAGATGTAATCTACATTCGGCTCAGTTATATCAATAGACAAATGAGTAAATAACTGTAGATTTGTGGTATAATCCTAGACCAGCCTAAGGCACTACGAGTGCTCTTGGCAGTCAACGACCACCATGATGCTCCATGTCATGCACTATATTGTCACCCTGGACGGCCCGCAGAAGGCGAAGAAGCTCAAGCGCCATATTCAGCCCGCGTTCAGGTTTTTGCAGTTAACTTCGCCGATGTTTTGTGATGGCTGGCCTTTGGCATGCCGGCAACCGCGGCGGAGGCCGGGTGAATATGGTGGAATTGGGTACCATTTGGTAATTGAAACGCGGGCGGTCATTAGGTTAGACGAAGAGAATCTGCGCCTTGGAAAGAAAGAAATGAACCACGTATCGGCCATTGGGCGCCGCCCGAATTGTGGGGCGGCCCTCCAAGCCAGGTCGCGGCGCTCGCGATGAGCGTGGCGCCGAATGGTCGGTTTGTGCCTGGTCGTGCGATCCTGGCATTGCAGTTGGTCGGTTGGGCATTGTTCGCTCTCGCCGCCTTCCCGCACCCGGGCCAGACCCAGCAGCCGCCGTCCGATGCCGCCGGCCCGGGCATTCCTGTCACTGTCACCCCGGTTGTCCGCCAGGACGTGCCGATTTATTTGCGCAATATCGGTGCGGTCCAGGCCTTCCAGGCCGTGACGGTGCGCTCGCGGGTGGATGGCACACTCGATCAGGTGTTCTTCACCGAAGGTCAGGACGTGAAGCGCGGTGACCGCCTGGCATTGATCGACCCGCGTCCCTACGCTGCCGTCCTGGCGCAGGCCAAGGCCAAAAAGGCATTCGATCAGGTCCAGCTGGAAAACGCCAAGCGAGACTTGGCACGAACGCAAACCCTTATTCGCAACGACTTTGCATCGCGCCAGCAGTTCGATACACAGACGTCGATGGTCGGGCAGATCACTTCAACACTTGTTGGAGATGATGCGACAATAGCGGCGGCACAGCTCAATCTGGACTTCTGCACCATTACGTCGCCAATAGACGGACGCGTCGGGCTGAGGCTGGTGGACGCGGGAAACTTCGTGCGCGCCAGCGACACCGCTTCCGCCGGAATTGTAAGTATCACCCAGATTCATCCGATTGCGGTGCTGTTCACGTTGCCCCAGGATGCGTTGCCCGGCATCCAGACAGCCATGGCGGGCGGCAAACTGGCTGTTCTCGCCTATACCTCCAATGACCGCGCGCTCCTGGCCAAGGGTGAACTGTTGACAACCGACAATGCAATCGACCAGGCGACCGGCACGATCAAGTTGAAAGCCATATTTCCGAACGAGGATAACCGATTGTGGCCCGGCCAGTTCGTCAACGTGCGATTGCAGATGGAAATCAGGAAAGACGCCCTGACCGTGCCATCGGTGGCTGTGCAGCGGAGTCCGACCACCCTGTACGTGTTCGCCCTGAAACCCGATTCGACGGTGGCCGTGCAGCCCGTTGAAATCGGTCAGGATGACGGGACGAGCGTGGTGATCACCAAGGGGCTGGACGAGGGGGTGAAGGTCGTCGCCAACGGCATGTCCCGCCTGCAGAACGGGTCCCG
>CAIMEK010000859.1 GCA_903839965.1 uncultured Acetobacteraceae bacterium
CCGGCGGCGACCAAACGCGTCGTAGACGCGTCCGCCCAGCGCTAACCCCAGCAAAATGACGTATAAGTCACATCCGCAATAAAGATGCGCCGGCTTTGTCCGGATTCACGCCGCCAGCGACACTGCTGCCGGAAGTGTTCGGCTACGAGAGCAGCTGACCTGTCCCCACCCCCTTTCGGTGGCTGCCGGGAAGGGGCTCGGCGGGAGCCGTCGCCAGCAAGCCCGGCGCCTTCGGCGCCCCGCTTCGCGGCTGCGGGGCTTGCCTGCCACTCCGGCGAGAGAGGTCGTTTGAGTGCCGTCGTAGCCAGAGTCCGCCATCCGGATTGCCATCCGACAGACACTGTCCGATAGGACCAGTCCAGACTTTTTCAACGAGGGAAATGCCGGTTCGTCATCCCCCTCGTCGTCATTTGGAAATGGCTTGATCGGGCGCGCACAATGGACCCAAATGATGGGTCTTTCGCGCAGGCTGCGAAGGGGGCTCGCCGAACCGACCCGTTGCCCGCGACTCGGCGCCGCAGGTCGCCTCGAATGGAGCATGCGCCTGAGCGCCGGATCGGTCCTTGAACCAAGGAGGAACGCATGCCACCGGGAACAGTGCTTTCCCTTCCGGAACAATTCTCTCTTGTCGGTCAGCGTATCGTGGTCACGGGGGCGGCCAGCGGCATCGGGCGCGCCACGGCCAGTGCGCTGGCCCGCCTCGGTGCCGAGTTGGTGCTGGCCGACGTGAACAGCCTCAAGGCGACCTGTGCCGATCTGGCACCGCTGGGCGTCGTCCCCGAGGCCATCGAGGGCGACCTTCTGGCACCCGGCGCCATCGATCGGCTGTTCGCCTCGGGCCCGGTTTGGGCGGTGGTCCATTCCGCCGCGATCGTGCCCAGTCAGATTCCCTGAGACCAGGACCCCGACTGGGAGAGCCGCTTCAGTCGCATCCTCACGGTCAATGTCAGGCTGCCCATCGAACTCGGCCACGTCGCGATCGCCAGGATGGGCGCCACCGGCGGCGGCAGGCTGGTCCTGCTCGGCTCTCTCGCCGGCTACACCGGCGGCTCAGTCATCACCAACCCGCCCGACTACGCCGCATCCAAGGGCGCCGTGCACGCGTTGGTTCGTCTGCTCGCCCGCAAAGGAGCGCCGCTCGGCGTGCTGGTCAACGCCGTTGCGCCGGGCCCGGTCGCGACACCCTTCGCGGCTGGCATCGATTTTCCGCCCTCGGTGTTTCCGCTCGGGCGCATGGCAACTCCCGAGGAGATCGCCTGGCCCGTGGCTTTCCTGTGCACCAAGGTGGCGAGCAACTTCATGGGCGAGATCATCAACTGCAACGGCGGGATCTACCTCGGCTGACTTTGCCCTCATTGGAGAGAACTGACGATGCGCACGAGCGCCCCCAGGACCGCTCGCAGCCATGGCGATCTGGCGGCCGAGCGCGACGAGGCACGCATCGCTTGCTGGCGGCCGTCATGGCGCGTGGGGGGATCTTGCCCTCGATCAGCACTGCGGCCGCACCTGCGCACCCCGTGCGCCGGCCGTTGATCGCATTGCCGTAACCATGGTCGCCTTCGGCCAATACCACCAGCCCAGGCACCGCGCCGTGAACCATGTTGAACGAGTCGAAGCCGCTCGGAGAAAGCGGTGCGGAGCTGCCGCCGTCGTCGTGCCGCAGCTCCGCACCTTTCGGTCAGGGTATCGGGGTGAACTGCATATCCTTCAGCGGCACGACCTTTTCCGTGCGCACCATCTTGTAGTCGGTGTTTGGACCAAGCCACTTGTCCCAGATCTGATTGATCTCTCCGGCCTTGTCCATTGCCATGAGCGCCTCGTTAACCTTGGCGAGCAGCGCCGGTTCTTCTTTCTTCATGCCCACGCAGATCGGCTCCAGGAGCATTGGGTCCTGGATCATCTTCAGCGGCACGCCAGCGGTCTTGGACTGGGCAACCAGCAGAGTGATCGTCATCGTGTTGGCGACCATGCCGGCCGCCTTGTTCTGCTCGACGGCCATGAAGACGGAGCCGGTGTCCTGGAACGTCAGCGGATCCGAGCCATTGAGCTTGACGGCGAGTTCGGACGTCGAACCCTTCGAGGCTGCCAACCGCTTGCCCTTGAAATCGGCTTTGGTGGTGCCTGGATCGCTTGCCTTGACGGCGAGCATTTCCTTGGCGACGTAGTAGGGGTCGCTGAACTGGATCTGCTCGGCACGGCTCAACGTATAGGCCAGGTTGGCGATCGTGATATCGACGTGGCCGAGCTTGACCTCGGGAACGCGGGCTTCGACCGACAATGGCGTGAGCGTCGGCTTCACGCCGAGTTGCTTGGCGATTGCTCTGCAGAGATCGACATCGAAGCCCACGATTTCGCGCGTCTTCGGATCGGGGGCTGCGAACGGCGGCACATCGGCATAGGTGCCGCAGCGCAGCTCCTTGCGCTGCATGATGTCCTGCAGCTGATCGGCCTTGACGGGCATGGACCAGGCGGCAAGTGCCGCGGCCCACAGAGCCAGGCTGAGAGTCGGGGTTCTAAGGCCCATGGCGGGTCTCCTCTCTTGGGTGAACGGCACGGTTCGTCATCGGGTTCGCAGCTCCGCAAGAAAGCGCTGCGCGCGCGGATGCTGCGGGGCTCCAAAGAAATCCGCAGGCGTGCTGGTTTCCAGGATCCGGCCGGCGTCCATGAACCACACACGGTCGGCGACTTCGCGCGCGAAGCTCATTTCGTGGGTCACGCACATCATGGTCATGCCGTCATTGACCAACCCACGCATGACGGCGAGAACTTCACCGACCATCTCCGGATCGAGCGCGCTGGTCGGCTCATCGAACAGCATCACCGGCGGCTCCATCGCCAGCGCGCGGGCGATTGCAACCCGCTGCTGCTGCCCACCGGAAAGCTGCGCCGGGAAGGAATGCGCCCGGTCGGCAAGCCCTACCCGGTCCAGCAGTTTCATAGCCCGTTCACGAGCCTCCGCACGGCTGATGCCGTTGACGCGCCAAGGCGACAGCACGATGTTGTCGATCGCTGAAAGATGCGGGAACAGATTGAAACTCTGGAAAACGAAGCCGATGCGGCTACGCAATCGATTCAGTTGCGTGCCCGTCATCTTGGCATGGATATTCTGGCCATCGAACAGCACTTCGCCGGATCGGATCTCCTCAAGCCGGTTAACGGTGCGTATCAATGTCGACTTGCCCGAGCCCGACGGGCCGCAGACGACAACGACCTCGCCCTTGTTGACCTGGGCATTGATATCGGCGAGGGCACAAAAATGGCCATACCATTTATTCACGTCGCGGAACCGGATCATGCGCGAACCTCCGCGGTAATCGTCCAAGGCGTGGTCATTGCGCGGCCGCCAGTGCCGGCGCCACCACCACTGGACCGGCGCGTCGCTTGGCAATCCTGCGTTCCAGGATTGTCGCTGCGTGCGTCAGGCTGAAGCAGACGACGTAGTAGATGATTGCAAGGATCAGGAACACTTCGAACGGTTTGGTCAGTAGCCGGTTGTTGATCTGGTTGGCGGCGAATGTCAGTTCCGGCACATTGATCACGTAGCCCAGCGTCGTGTCCTTGATGGTGGAAACCCACTGGCTGAGCATGCTCGGCAACATGTTGTAGAGCGCCTGCGGCAGGATCACGTACCACATGGCGCGCGGATAGCTGTGGCCGAGGGCACGGGCGGCGTCCATCTGGCCGGCCGGCAGCGCCTCGATCCCCGCGCGAACCACTTCGCTCAGGAAGGCACCTTCATAAAGCACGAGGGTGCACAGCATGGTCTCAAAACCGGGCACGCTGGCGCCGAGCAGCAGCGGGAACAGGAAATACACCCAGAAAATGATCATCAGCATCGGCACGCCGCGGACGACATAGACCAGGACCGTAGCCGGAACCCGCAACACCCACTGCCGCGACAGCCGCGCCAGCGCCACCAGCACGCTCAGCGGAAACGCCAGCACAATGCCGAGCACGGACAGGATGAGCGTTGCCGCGATGCCGCCCAACGGTCCGTTCGGATACTGGCCGATCAGCAGCAGCAGCCAGTTGTCACGGACGATGTCGATGGCGTTCGCGATCATCGCTCAGCGCGCCCCGGACGCTTTCATGCGCTGGTCCAGCAGCGCGCCGCCGGCCATGATCAGCAATGAACACACGAGATAGGCGACCGTGGCGATCATATAGGTCTCGAAGGTCCGGAAACTTTCGTTTTCAACCTGCCGGACGGCCTGGGTGAGTTCGACGACGCCAATGGCCATCGCCAGGCTGCTGTTCTTGAACAGCGACACCGTGTGGTTCACCAGCGCGGGCATGGCGTTGCTCAGCGCCTGCGGCATCAGCACGAAACGCATGGCGCCGAGGTAGCTGTGTCCGAGTGCCCGCGCCGCCTCGGCTTGGCCGGCGGTGATCGAACGCAGCCCCGACCGCAGGTCTTCGCTGAAATAGGCTGCCTGGCAGAGGCCCAGTGCGATGATGGCGAAGATCGATTCGCCGTTGTGGTCGCCCAGCCAGGCCTGCAACTCGCCCGGCAACAGGCTGGCGATGCCGAAATACCACAGCATCAGTTGCACCAGCGTGGGGACGTTGCGGTGGTAGGAAATGTAGCCGGCAACCGCGCCGTCGGCGATCCGGCTCGGCAGCAGCCGAATGACGAGCAGCACGACCCCGAGCGTCATCGCCAGCAACCACGACCCCAGCGCGATGACGAAGGTCATCCAGATGCCGTGCAACAGCATGCCGGCGAATTCGGGGTTCAGCAGGACCGCGGTGAGGTCAAACCCCTTCATATGGCGTCCCGGAGGTCAGTGCGGGTCCGGGGTGGAAGCGTCTGCCGGCCGCGCGGTGGACAGTCCGCCCGGCACCTGCAGGGTCGGCGTGATCTCCATGTGGCCAATGTTGACGGCACGCGGTGCCGCGATGGCGAAGGCAATCGCGTCGGCGATATCGGCGGCCTCCGGGAGTTCGAAGCCCCGGATGTATTTCTCGTAGGTCGCGGGCGAATCGCCGTGGACATGCGCGAAGATGTCGGTGGCCACCCGCCCCGGGCAGATTTCGGTCACCCGTACCCGCCGGCCGAAAGCATCGATGCGAAGTTGGCGCGACAGCATGCTGATGGCCGCCTTGGTGGCGTGGTAGGTCGAGTTGCCGCCGAAGTTGTAGGCAGCGGCGATGGAACTGACATTGATCACGTGGCCGCAATCGCGTGCGACCATGCCCGGCACAACCATGCGGCACAGGTGCAGCACGGCACGCAGGTTGACATCCACCAGCAGGTCGATGTCATCCGCGTCGGCATTCAGGAACGGCTTCGGCCGGTCGACACCGGCATTGTTGACCAGGATGTCGAACGCGACCGCCTTGGTCAGCGTGGTCATGGCGGCGAGGTCGGTGACATCCATCGGGTGGGCGAAACAGCCGGTCCGCGCGGCCAGCGCGTTCAGCGCGTCGGCACTGCGCGCCACCGCGTGCACCGCGAGCCCTTCGCCCCGCAGGCGCTCGACGACGGCAGCGCCGATGCCGGAAGATGCACCCGTGACCAGCGCGTTCCTGTAATCGGAAAACGGCATCGGCATCCTTTTGAACCTGCGAACCTGAAGGCTATCCAGCGCCGGTCCGGGGCGCCAAGACGTATTGGCTGTGGCGGGATAAGGCACTCTTATGCGTCTTCAGTTCTGCTGGCGGGATACCGGAACAATGCGGCCACCGGCCTGCTCGATCTCGCGGCGCAGGATGCGGGCGAGATTGACGGCGCCGGCGGTATCACCATGCACCAGGATGCTCCGTGGGCGCATTGCCAGCTCCTTGCCGCTGTAGGTCGTCACCACACCTTCGGTGAGCATGCGCCGGACCCGCGCCAGCACCGCCGCCGCTTCGTGGATGACCGATCCGGGCAGCCGCCGGGGAACCAGCAGGCCCTCGTCGTCGTACGCCCGGTCGGCCAGGAATGTGGTCACCACGCGCAGCCCGCACTTGGCCGCCGCCGTCTCGATGGCGTGGCTGCTCGAAGAGATGATGGTGAGTTTCGGATTGAAGGCTGCGACCGCCGCAACCAGGGGCCCGGCCATCGCGGCATCGGCCGCGACCATGTTGCCAAGCGCGCCATGGAAGCTCATGTGCGTCATGCGGTGTCCGGCCGCGCGGGCAATGCCATCCAACGCGCCGAGCTGGTAGATTACCATCGCGGCGAGTTCGGCGATGTCGATGTGCATGACGCGCCGGCCGAAACCCTGGCGGTCGGGGAAGCCCACATGGGCGCCGATATCGATCCCACGCGCCAGTGCGAGCCGAACCGCCCGGTCCATGATCGCGGGGTCGCCGGCATGGTAGCCGCAGGCGATATTGGCCGAGGACAACACTTCCAGCAGGGCTTCGTCGTCGCCCATTCGCCAGTCGCCATACCCTTCCGCGAGATCGGCGTTGAGGTCGATGTCCATGATCTGCCCTATCGTTGGAGGGGAAGCAGTTCGAAAAGGCGGGTTCCGAAGCCCACCATCGCGTCGTGCGCGATCAGCACGCCGCCGACGATCCCCGGCCGCGGAGCGGGCACCGGCAGCAGCAGCGCGCCGATCCGCAGCAGGCCGAGAGTCTGGCCGGCCCGCACCCGCTCGCCGATGCGCACCAGCGGTGCCTCGTGCAGCGGGTGGCGGTGCAGGAACACGCCCACCGACGTCGCCGTAACCGTGTCCGCCCCGCCCGCGGGCTTGCCGGGGCCTGCGCCGTTCCCGTCCGGGTCGACAACGACGGTGCCGTGGTTCTGGCGCAGCGTCAGGGAAACGCCCGGCCCGCGCAATTCCAGCAGGGCAATGTCGGTGCCCGCGAGCCATGCCGAGATCTGCCCGACGTGCCTGTGCGGCATGCTCAGGCTCCCCCCTCGGTCCGGCCGCGCTGCAGCGCAGCCAGCCAGCGCACCTTGTCCAGCCACCGGGCGGTTTCGTCGAGCGCCGCCAGCGCCTCCTCCCACGAGGTTTCGACGAAGCGGATGCGGCTGCCGATCGGCGCCTGGCCGAGCCGCCAGAGGTCGGCGTCGATGACGGTGGCGATCTTCGGGTAGCCACCGGAGGGTTGGGCATCGCGCATCTGCACGATCGGCTGGCCGCCATGCGGCACCTGGATCACGCCGGGCACGATGCCGTGCGAGCGCAGCTCGATCGGGGCAACCGGTTCCAGCCGGGGGCCGGCCAGCCGGTAGCCGTAGCGGTCGCTTTGCGGGGTAATCTTCCAGGCCGCCGACCGGAAGGCGTCGTGCGAGGCGGGCGTGAAGCGCTCGTATTCGGCGGCAGGGAGCACCCGGACCGCAACCATCCCCTCGCTGAGCAGCGGCATGGCCAGCGCCGGCGGCACCACGCCGAAGCCGCCGGGACCTGCCCCGGCGCCGGGCGCGCCGGCGCGAAGCCGGTCTCCCTGGCGCAGCGCCCGGCCCTCGTAGCCGCCGAAGGCGCCACGCAACTGGGTGCTGCGCGAGCCCAGCACGCATGGCACTTCGACGCCGCCGGCCAGGCACAGATAGGCGCGGCTGCCCCGCCAGGTTCCACTCGTGGGCAGGCCGAGTTGCAGGACCTGGCCGGCCGCGGCCTCGCCGGACCACCAGGGCAGCAGCGGCCGGTCATCGAGCCGCGCCGCGCAATCGGCACCGGTCAGCGCGAAGCAGCAAGGCGTGTGAAAGCGCACCGCGAAGGGGAATACCTGCACCTCGATGGCGGCGGCGTTTTCCTCGTTGCCCAGCAGGAGATTGCCGGCGGCCAGCGCCAGCGGGTCCATGGCGCCGGACGTGCCGACGCCCAGGTTCAACAGGCCGAACCGGCCGAGATCCTGCACCGTCGTCAGCGCGTTGTCCGACAGGATCTCGATCATCGGATCACCCGCTCAACCCGGAAGCGGATGCTGTCGCCGAGGCGGAACAGCGCTGGCGGGTCGCGGTCGGGGTCGAAGAAGCAGCGATCGGTGCGACCGATGGTATTCCAGCCGCTCGGTCCGGGGGAGGCGGACACGCCGGTCTGCCCCCCGCCGATCGAGACCGATCCACCGGGAATGCAAAGCACCGGCACTTTGCGACGGGGCGTGGCAATCCGCGGATCCATCCCGCCCAGGTAGCAGTAGCCGGGGTGGCTGCCCAGCGCATAGACCGGATACAGCGGCGCGCTGTGGATCGCCACGATGGCGTCGATGTCCAGCCCGGTATGGGCCAGCACATCCCCCAGATGCGGACCGTCGGGACCGCCGTAGGTAACGGGCAGTTCGACCACCCGTCCGCGCAGCGGCAACGGCTCCACGGCGGCCCAGGCCGCCTGCAGGCGCGCCTCGATCTCGTCCACCCGGGCCGGCCGTCGGGCGAAGCCGAGCATCAGGTTGTTCATCCCCGGCACCGTCTCGCGGATCTCGGGCCAGCGTTCGGTTTCCAGGGCCAGCGCCCAGATGCGCTGCTGCGCCGCAAGGCTGGTTTCGCCCGGCGCCTCGAACAGCAGGGCGCTGGTGCCGAGCAGGCTGATTACGGGCGGCCCGAGGCTCATGCGCCGCGTTCCTGTGCCAGCCGGTGCTCCAGGTGGTGGATATCCACCCCGCCGGCCTCGAAGTCCGGATCGCGCACGATCCTGCGGTGCAGGTCCAGGTTCGTCTCGATGCCGCCGACCCGCATCTCGTCGAGGGCGACCCGCAGCCGCGCCAGCGCCTCCGCCCGCGTGTCGCCATGCACGACCAGCTTGGCGATCAGGGAATCGTAATACGGGGAGACGACGGTGCCGGCACCGGCATGGCTGTCCACGCGCACCCCGGGGCCGCCGGGCAGCTCCCATCCGGTGATGCGGCCGGGGGCTGGTGCGAACGTCTCCGGGTCCTCGGCGTTGATGCGGCATTCGAAGGCGTGGCCGCGCTGGCGGATCGCATCCTGTGCCAGCGCCAGCCGCTCGCCGCGCGCCACCCGGATCTGTTGCTGCACGAGGTCGATGCCGGTGGTCATCTCGGTGACGCAGTGTTCCACCTGCAGGCGCGTGTTCATTTCGATGAAACAGAAGGCACCGTCTTCGACCAGGAATTCGAACGTGCCGACACCGCGATAGCCGATTCGCCGACATGCCGCGACGCAGCGGGTACCGATCGCCTGGATGGTTTCGGCGGCGATGCCAGGTGCCGGCGCTTCCTCCAGCACCTTTTGATGGCGGCGTTGCAACGAGCAGTCGCGGCTGCCGAGCCACACAACCTGGCCATGCTGATCGGCGAGCACCTGGATCTCCACATGACGCGGGTGGAGCAGGAACTTCTCAAGGTAGACGTCGGCATTGCAGAAGGCCTGGCGCGCCTCTTCGCGGGTCAGCGCCAGCGCGTCCGCGAGGCCGGACCCGTCGCGCACCACCCGCATCCCGCGCCCGCCGCCCCCGCCCGCGGCCTTCAGAATAACGGGATAGCCGATCCGGTCCGCGAGTTCGCCCAACAGGTCTGCATCGTCGGGGAGTGCCGCATCCGATCCCGGGACGCAGGGCACCCCGGCATCGCGCATGGCACGCCTGGCCGCGATCTTGTTGCCCAGCGTGCGGATCGATTCAGGACTTGGCCCGATGAAGACGCGGCCCGCCGCCTCGACGCGCTCGGCGAAGTCCGCATTCTCGGACAGAAAACCGTAGCCGGGATGGATTGCCCCGGCGCCGCTGACCTCGGCGGCAAACAGGATCGCGGCCTGGTCCAGGTAGCTGCGTCTGGCCGCGGCCGGGCCGATCCACAGTGCGATGTCGGCATGGCGGACATGCGGAGCGTCGCGATCCGCTGCGGAATGCACGGCGACGGTGCGCAGGCCAAGCGTGCGACACGCGCGCTGCACACGCAGGGCAACTTCGCCGCGATTGGCGATCAGGACCGTGTCGAACATGGTGGGCTCACACGATGCGCATCAGCGTCTGCCCGGCCTCGACATCGTCTCCCGGCGCCACCAGCACGGCTTCGACCCTGCCGTCCCGCTCGGCGCGGACCGAGTTGAACACCTTCATCGCCTCGATGATGCACACCGCCGCTCCAGCCTCCACGGCCTGGCCGACCTGGACGAAGGGTGGCTGGTCCGGGGCGGGCTGCAGATGAACGATGCCCGAAAGTGGCGCCCGCACATCCCCATTGGGAACTGCGGGCGCGACGGAAGCCGGGAGATCCGGCGACACCTGAGCGAAGGACTGCGATTCGACCAGCCGGCCGGGACCAGGGTTCGCCGACGGCGTGCCGTGACCCGGATTGCGCACCAATCGCAGGGTCCAGCCGTTCTCGCTGAACTCCATCTCCGCGAGGTCCGAAGATTGCATCGCCTCGATGAGCGCCTTGATGTCGTTCAGGTCCATGAGCCCTCACGGCAGACCGGGCACGCCGTGCGCGTACGCGTCCATCGTCAGCAAGGCTATCGGCGCCCGTCCGGGAGCGCCAAGACCGAATGTCTTTGTCCCGATAAGGCAGACTTATGACGCTGCCAACCTGGCGATGTCGTCCGCTGTGAGCAGGTTGCCGGGCAGACCGGCGACCAGTTCCATCAGGATGTCCCGGACGGCCTGCGCGGGTTCGGACAACGGCAGATGGTCCGACTGGCACAGCGCCAGCGGCGCCTCGATCACGGGTTCGACGATGCGGCAAAGCCAGGCGTTGCAGGACGCCACGACCTGCCGCGCCATCGACTCCGGCAGGATGGTGGCGCCCAGCGCCTCGGCGATGACCGCCGTCAACGTTCCCGCGGACTCGATCTCCGCCACGACGCGTGGCGCCATGCCGATCCCGGCAAAAGCCTCGTCCACCATCTTGCGGACCACGTTGTACGGGCGTGCCAGATAGAGGTCCATTTCGCCGAGCATGCTGAGCGGCACCTGTTCCGGCGGCGCCAGCATCCGGTCGGGTCCCACCACGAAAAGTTGTTCGCTCAGCAGCGGCATGAACGACAGTCCGTGCACGGCATTCTTGCCGCCATAAAGCACGGCCAGGTCCATCCGTCCGTTCATGATGAGCTCGGACAACGTGTTGCCGTACGTCTCGTTCAGATAGAGCACGATCCCGGGATGCCGTGCGCGCACCGTGCGCAGCAGCGGCAACGCCAGGCCGGCAGCGGCCGTACCGGGGGCCAGTCCGACCGAGACCGCCCCCGAAAGGCCCTGGCTTGCCGCGATCATGTCGACGCGCGCCTGCTCGCACTGGCGCAGAATCAACTGCGCGTGCCGGTAAAGCACCCGTCCTGCCTCGGTGGGCGTAACCCCGCGCTTGGTGCGCACCAGCAGTTGCTGGCGAACCTCGCCCTCCAGCGTTGCCAGTTGCTGGCTCAGCGCGGGTTGCGCGACATGCAGGATATCGGCCGCCTGGGTCAGGCTGCCGATGTCGACGATCTTCACGAAGTACTGCAAGCGCCTGAGGTTCACGTCTGGCCTCCGCCTGGCGGCAACCCGGACGGCCGCCGCCTCTCGAATAATGCCACGGATCGAAGGTATCCATAAGAGTTGCCTATAAAGGCAGACCGAACTCGTCTTGGCCAGTGCGAGCCGGCGCTCCTACCCTGAAGCCCAGTTTTCAGAGGTCAGGTCAGTTCCGTCGTGAACCAGTCCCGGATCGCCCAGCGCGTCAGGCGCATCAAACCTTCCCCCAGCACCGCCGCTGCGGATCGGGCCAACGAATTGCGGCGCGAGGGCAAATCCATCGTGAACCTCGTTGTCGGCGAGCCGGACTTCGATACGCCGCCGAACATCCGCCAGGCAGCGGCCTTCGCGATAGAGCATGGCGCCACGCGCTACACGGCAATGCTGGGCACGCTCGAATTGCGCCAGGCCATCATCGCCAAGCTGGCGCGCGAGAACGGGCTGACGTACGCGCCAAATGAGATCATCGCCACCAACGGCGCCAAGAGCGCGATCTACAGCGCTCTCGCCGCTACGCTGGAACCCGGCGATGAAGTGATCATCCCGGCTCCCTATTGGGTTTCCTACCCGGACATGGTGCTGGCGAATGACGGCACCCCGGTCACCGTTGCCTGTCCGGAGCGCCAGGGCTTCAAGCTGACGCCGGCCCAACTGGATTCCGCAATCACGCCGAGGACACGCTGGCTGCTCATCAACTCGCCTTCGAATCCGACGGGGGCGTCCTATTCGGCTGTGGAATATCGCGCGCTCGCCGAGGTGCTGCTGCGGCATCCGCATGTGCTCGTCATGACCGACGATATCTACGAACACATTCGCTACGATGGTGGGCAAACGCAGCACCTGCTCGCGGTCGTCCCTGAGCTGCGCGACCGCACCCTGGCGATCAATGGCGTGTCGAAGACCTATGCC
>CAIMEK010000860.1 GCA_903839965.1 uncultured Acetobacteraceae bacterium
CACCAACCGCCAGCTTCCACCACCGCCTGGCTAACCCAGCACGACGGCGAAAGCAGGCCGTAAACTACCCCTTTCGGGGCTTATTTTAGTGCCTATGGGGCTCCGCCCTCGACCCGCAAAGGGCCGGGAGGCCCTTTGATCCCATTCTTTTTTCTTGGCTGCGCCAGCGGCTATCAAATTGTAAGAAAATCGAATTAACTGGCCATTGGCGCAACCAAGTAAGTAGTGGGTTCCAAGGGCCTCCCGGCCCTTGGCGGGTCGAGGGCAGAGCCCTCGCCTTCCTTACCGAGGGGGTTTCCGCATGACCGAAGCAGACCTTGGCTACCTCCCGGCGACCGAAGCAGCCGCCCTGATCCGTGCCCGTTCCCTCTCGCCGGTCGAGCTGGTCTCCGCCGTCATAAGGCGCATCGAGCGCTGCGAGCCCACGGTGAATGCCTTCGCCCATTTTGCCCCCGAGCAGGCGCTCGACGCGGCGCGCGCGGCCGAGGCGGCGCTGATGAAGGGCGGTCCGCTCGGGCCGCTGCACGGGCTGACGGCGACCATCAAGGACCTGTGCTGGACCCGCGATTTCCCCACCCAGTACGGCTCCAAAATCTTTGCCGGCAACCGCACGCCGGCGGACAACCCCACCGCGGCCCGGCTGAAGCAGGCCGGCGCCATTTTGCTGGGCAAGACGACCACCTCGGAGTTCGGCTGGACCGGTGTGTCCCGCAGCCCGCTCACCGGCATCACCCACAACCCCTGGAAGCACGGCTACAATGCCGGCGCTTCTTCGGCCGGGGCGGCGGTGGGGGCGGCCTGCGGCTATGGATCGCTGCACCAGGGCACCGACGGCGCCGGGTCGATCCGCATGCCGGCGCATTTCTGCGGCGTGTTCGGCCTCAAGCCGAGTTTCGGGCGCGTGCCGTACGCGCCGGTCGGCGCCGGCGACTACACCTCGCACATGGGCCCGATCACCCGCACCGTGGCCGATTCGGCGCTGATGCTGGAGGTGATGGCAGGGCCGCACCCGCTCGACCACACCACGCTGGAGGCCTGGCCGGCGCCCTATCTGCGTCGCCTGCACGAGGGCATCGCCGGCCGCCGGATCGCCTACAGCGCCGATCTCGGGCATGCCCGGGTGGACCCGGAGGTGGCCGCGCTGGTGCGCGCCGCCGCCGGGCGGTTCGCCGTCGCCGCCCAGGCGCACCTGGAGGAGGTGACGCCGGCCTGGGGCCCTGCCGGCCCGGAATTCGGGCGCAAGTTCTGGTCGGCGCACGAAACCCGGCTGCTGCGCCACCTGCCGCAATGGGAAGCCGAGATGGACCCGGGCCTGGTCGCCTGCATCCGCGCCGGCAACGAGGTTTCCATCTCCGAGTACCAGCACCTGCGCGAGCGCAAATACGCCTATGTCGCCGACATCCACACCTGGTTCGAGGACTGGGATTTCCTGCTCACGCCCACCGCCTCGGTGGCTGCCTTCCCGGCCGATCGGCTGATGCCCGGGCACTGGCCGCAGCACGCGTGGGACTGGATGTCCTGGGCCGAGTTCTCCCATCCGTTCAACATGTCCTGGAACCCGGCGGCAACGGTGCCGTGCGGCGTCACCGCCGAGGGCCTGCCGGTCGGGCTGCAGATCGTCGGGCGGCGGTTCGACGACCTCGGCGTGCTGCAGGCCGCGGCGGTATTCGAGCAGGCATTCCCCTGGGCGGACCGCCGCCCGGCGCTGGCCGGATGAGGAGGAAAGCGTTGCGTACCAGTTCTTATCCAACGTAAGCCTGTTGCCGAGCCACGGAACCGCCCGGAATGCCTGAGCCGTTCGCCCTTCGCCCCATCGGGCGCCTGTGCACGCCGCGCCGCCGCGCCGTCGTGGCAGCGTCGCGGAGCGGCGGCTGATGGCCCGCGGCCGGTACGGGCTGCGCGGCGGGCCCTCGGGTCGTGGCCCCCGGTTGCTGACCGGCCCGGCGTTCTCCAGCACCGCGGGCGCGTTGTTCCTGCTCGATGCCCTGGTTGCCGCGCTGGGCTGGGGCCTGGCAACGTTGCGGCTGGACCCCGGCCCGCTCATCCGCGGCCGGGCCGGCTTCATGGTTCTCGCGGTCTCGACCTTCGTGTGCTGGCTGCTGTTCCTGTACGCGCTCGGCCTGTACCGGCGCGACGCCATGTTGCAGTTGCGCCTGTCCATCGCCCGCACCCCGCTGGTGGCGGGGCTGGCCGGGGTCGCGGCCTGGCTGGTGGCGAGCGGGATCTGCGTGACGCTGGAGATCGACCGCCCCGCGGGCGTCGGCTGGCAGGCGGCGCTGTTCGCCGTATCGATCGTGTGCTTCGTGTTGTGCGCCACCGCCGCGCGGCTGGGCTTCGCCCTGCTGGTCGAGGTCGGCGCCTTCCATCGCCGCCTGCTGGTGGTCGGCGCGGGCCACCGGGCGCAGGACCTGATCGAGCGCATCCGCGCCGAGAGCAGCAGTTTCCAGGACGAGGTGTTGTTCGTCCACCATCCCAGCCTCGGCGAGCGCCTGGAGCTGGGCGATGGCGCCGGCTGCACCGTGCTGGACGCGCCGGAGTTCGACATCCTGCGCCTGGCGAGCGAGTACGACGTCCATCAGATCGTCATCGCGCCGGACGAGCGCCGCGGCATGCCGCTGGAGAACCTGCTGGAGTGCAAGAAGGCGGGCTTCCCGATCGTGCAGTATCTCAGCTTCATCGAGCACGAGACCCGGCGGATCGATCTGCAGCGCATCGAGTTGGGCTGGGTGCTGTACACCGAGGGCTTCAGCTTCGGGCTGATCGACCGCGTCCTCAAGCGCACGTTCGACCTGGCCGCCAGCCTGTGCATCCTGTTGCTGACCGCGCCGTTCCTGGCGCTCGCCATGGCGGCGATCTGGCTGGAGGGGGGCGCGCCGGTACTCTACCGCCAGCAGCGGATCACCCGCGACGGCCGGGTGTTCGAAATCCTCAAGCTGCGCACCATGCAGCTCGACGCCGAAAGCGGCGGGGCGATGTGGGCCGAGGTGAACGATGCCCGGGTCACCCGGGTCGGCTGGTTCCTGCGGCGCAGCCGGATCGACGAGCTGCCGCAGTTGTTCAACGTGCTGCGGGGCGACATGTCGATCGTCGGTCCGCGCCCGGAGCGCCCGGCCTTCGTCGCCGAACTGGCCCGCGAGATCCCGCTCTACAACGAGCGCCACATGGTGAAGGCGGGGCTTACCGGCTGGGCGCAGGTGAACTATCCGTACGGCGCCTCGGTCGAGGATGCGCGCAACAAGCTGAGTTTTGATCTGTACTACGTGAAGAACTTTTCCATCCTGCTCGACGTGCTGATCCTGGCGCAGACCGTGCGCGTGCTGTTCTGGCCGGGCGGCGTGCGCTGATCCCGCGGCTCAGGCGGCGCCAGCGTGGAAAACGGCTTCTATGTTGTAGCCGTCGGGATCGCGCACGAAGGCGGCATAATACCCCGCATGGTAGCGCGGCCGCAGTCCCGGCGCGCCGTTGTCCATGCCGCCCGCCGCCAGCGCCGCGCGGTAAAACGCCTCGACATCGCGCGCCGTCGCGGCACTGAACGCCAGGTGGGTGAGGGGAGGGGCGACGACCCCGGCGCAGATCCAGAAATCCCCGCCCGGGTCGAGCGATTTTCCGTGTCCCTCCGCCACCCCGAAGCCGACCGCCGAGGCGCCGTCCTTGCGCACCCGATAGCCCAGCGGCGCGAGCGCCGCCGCGTAGAAGCGCCGGCTGCGCGCAAGGTCGGCGACGGCGATGCTGATGTGGTCCAACAAAGGCTCGCCCTCCCGGCGGATTATTCCGCCTGCCCGCGCAGGCTCACCCCGTCGGGAAACTTCCGCCGGTACTCGCCCACCGCATCCTCCAGGGTGAGGAACCTCGCTCCCTCCCGCGCCAGTGCCTCCAGCAGGTGCTCCAGCATCAGCATGCGATGGCCGCGGCCGATGACGTGCGGATGCAAGGTGTAGGTCAGCACGCCCCAGTCGAAGTGCCGCTTCATGTAGCGGAACTCGTCGAGCCAGTTCTCCATCACCAGCCCGGCATTCATCAGCCCGGGCAGGATGCCCGCCTCCGAGCGCATGAATTCGAAGTGCGGAAAATCGTTGAGGCTCCAGTGCACCGGCATCTCCACCAGCGGCGAGTCCTGGCCGAACTCCATCGGGTCCAGCAGCGTGACGCGGTCGCCGGTGCGCGCCTGGTAGGGAATGTAGTCCTGCCCCATCATCGAGCTGTCGTAGACGAACCCGGCATCGAGCAGCAGGTCCACCGTGTGCGGCGACAGCTCCCAGCCCGGCGCGCGGTAGCCGCGCGGGCGGCGTCCGGTCAGCGCCTCCACGGCCACGCAGCCGCTCGCCAGTTCCGCCGCCTCGCCGTCGCGCCCCAGGCTGGCCGGCGGGCGGTGCGTCCAGCCGTGGTTGCCAATCTCGTGCCCGGCCGCATGCACCGCGGCCACGCAGGCCGGGTAGCTCTCGATGGTGTGGCCGGGGATGAACCAGGTCGCGGCAATGCGCCGCTCGGCCAGCAGCCGGAGGATGCGCGGCACCGCGACGATGCCGAAATCGCCGCGCGAGATGGCGCTCGGCGACATCTGGTTGCGCGCGATCGTCGCCGCGGCGTTGTCGAGGTCGAAACTCAGGCAGACCATCAGGTCGGCCATGGGCGGGCGCTCCCTCGCGGTGGCGGCCATTCTGCGCCCGGCCCGGCCGGCTGCGTCAAGCCGCTACAGCAGCCCCTCGCGGCGGAAGCTCAGCCAGCGTCCGTTGCCGATGATGATGTGGTCGTGCAGCACGATGTTCAGCACGCCGGCGGCCTGGCGCACTTCCTGGGTCATGGCGATGTCGTCGCGCGAGGGGGTGGGGTCGCCGCTCGGGTGGTTGTGCACCAGGATCAGCGCCGTCGCCTGCAGTTCGAGCGCGCGCTTCATCACCTCGCGCGGGTAGACCGGGGTGTGGTTCACCGTGCCGCGCCCCTGCGCCTCGTCGCCCAGCAGGCGGTTGCGGGTGTCGAGGAACAGCACCCGGAACTGCTCCACCCGCTCGCGCGCCAGCACGGCGTTGAGGTACTCCATCAGCCGGTCCCAGTTGTCGAGCAGCGGGCGGTTGATCAGTTCGGCCTTGGCCAGCCGCAGCGCCGCGGCGTGCACCGCCTTCAGCGCCGCCGGCCCGGCCTCCTTCATGTGCTCGATGGCGCGCAGCGCTTGCACCGGCGCGGCGATGACGTTGGCGAAGCTGCCGAAGCGCGCCAGCAGCGCCTTGGCGATCGGCTTGGTGTCGCGCCGCGGCAGCGCCAGGAACAGCACGATCTCCAGCAGGTCCTGGTCGTTCAGGCTGTCCGGCCCCGCCGTCAGCAGCCGCTGGCGCAACCGTTCGCGGTGCCCTTCCGCGCCCACCGGCGCGCCGGCGTTCTCCGGGGTGTCCACCGGCGGCCCCGGGCGGCCGATCGCCGACCCGGGCAGTTCGATCAGGCCAAGCTGCTCGGACAGCGCCCTGGGCCTACGCATGGCCCGCACGCTGGCACGGATCGGCCCTGAGCCGAAATGAATCCCCCGTTAACGCCGCGTTAAAGCCGGGCCTGCCGACCCAGTGCAGCATCGGTACCGGAATGGCGGTCCGCCACCAGGGGCCGCCGGGTGCGGCGGAAAATAAGCCCGCAATGGTTGCGTTTTGTTGTTACAAGGCATCGAGGCGGTGCCGTAGTGTAACGTGCGGGAGCAAACGCGGAAGGAAGGGACCCAGCATGTCCGGAACCATGGTCAAAGCCGCCGGCGTGGAGCCGGCCCCACCCGGCAACAAACCGGCCTGGTGGCGCATCGCCGCCCCGCTTGCCGTCATCGCCATCATTGCCGTGCTGCCGCCGCCTGCCGGGCTGGCGCAGCACGCCTGGTATTTCTTCGCCATCTTCTGCGGCGTGGTGGCGGCGCTGGTGCTGGAGCCGCTGCCGAACACGGCGGTCGGCCTGATCGGCATCACCGTGGTGGCCTCGCTCGCCCCCTGGGTGCTGCTGTCGCCGGCCGAAATGGCCAATCCGAGCGTCAACATGGTCAGCGTGGCGGCGAACTGGGCCTTATCCGGCTTCTCCAGCACCACGGTCTGGCTGATCGGCGGCGCCTTCATGTTCGCCATGGGCTACGAAAAGACCGGACTGGGGCGGCGGATCGCGCTGACCCTGGTCAGCAAGCTCGGGCGCAAGTCGCTGTCGCTGGCCTACGCCAACGCCTTCGCCGAGGCGCTGCTGGCCATCGTCACGCCGTCCAACTCCGCCCGCGGCGCCGGCACGATGTACCCGATGGTGTCCAACCTGCCGGGGCTCTACAACAGCAAGCCGAACGACCCGTCGAGCCGGGATATCGGCGCCTACATCATGTACACGGCGTTCGCCGCCAACACGATCACCAGCTCGCTGTTCCTGACGGGCTGCGCGCCCAATTTCCTGGCGCTGGAATTCGCCCGCAAGCTGGCCAAGGTCGATGTCAGCTGGCTGGACTGGTTCCTGGCCTCCGCGCCGTTCGCCCTTCCGCTGCTGCTGCTGATGCCGGTGGTCGTCTACGTGCTCTACCCGCCGCGCATCAAGAACAGCCCCGAGGCGGCGATCTGGGCGAGCGCGCAGCTGAAGGAAATGGGGCCGGTCAGCCGCAACGAGATCACCCTCGCGGTGATCGTGGCCGGCGCCGTGCTGTTGTGGATCGTCGGCGACCATTGGATGGACGGCTCGATCGTCGCCTTCCTGGCGATTTCGTTCATGCTGGTGCTCGGCGTGTTCACCTGGGGCGACATGGCCCGCAACCACGCGGCCTGGACCACCATCGTCATGCTGGCCACCCTGGTGACCATGGCCGCCGGGCTGGCGCGCGTGGGCTTCATCACCTGGTTCGCCAATTTCGCCGCGCACCATGTGGGCGGGCTTTCGCCCACCGCCACCATCATGGCGCTGACCACGATCTACTTCATCTCGCACTACATGTTCGCGAGCCTCACGGCGCACACCTCGGCGATGTTCCCGATCATGCTGGGCGTCGGCCTGGCGTTGCCGGGCCTGCCGGCGCGCGAACTGGTGATGGCGCTGGCGCTGACCACCGGCATCATGGGCGTGATCAGCCCGTATGCGACCGGACCGGCGCCGGTCTACTACAACAGCGGCTACATCAAGCCGGCCGAGTTCTGGGGCCTGGGCTTCGTGCTCGGCGCGCTGTTCCTGTCGACCCTGCTGTTCGTCGGCATTCCGATCATGATGCTGCACTGAAACGCGCACCGGCCAGGGACCGCGAGGCCCCTGGCCGCCGCGCGGTCCCCCGGCGCTACCAGCGCTGGTGCACGAAGGGCTTGATCCGGCTTGCGTAGATCGCGCCGACGCGCTGCATCGTCTCGGCGGAGAGCGGCGCAAGCTCCGCGGCGGCGACGTTCTCGCGCGCCTGCTGCGGGGTCTTGGCGCCCGGAATAACCACCGTCACCGCGTCGAACATGAGAATCCAGCGCAGCGCGAACTGCGCCAGGGTGGCGCCGGCGGGCACCAGCGGGCGGAGGTCCTCCACCGCCGCAAGGCCCGCCTCATAGGGCACGCCGGAGAACGTTTCGCCGACGTCGAAGGCTTCCCCGTGGCGGTTGAAATTGCGATGGTCATCGGCCGCGAACCGGCTGTCGGGCGTGAACTTGCCGGAGAGCATGCCGCTCGCCAGCGGCACCCGCACAACCACCGCGACGCGGCGCTGCTGCGCGAGCTCGAAGAACCGCTCGGCCGGACGCTGGCGGAAGATGTTGAAGATGATCTGCACGCTGGCGATCGGGAACGCCAGCGCCTTGATCGCTTCCTCCAGCTTCTCGACGCTGACCCCGTACTGGCGGATCTTGCCCTGCCGGACCAGGCCGTCCAGCGCCTCGAACACCTCCGGCCGATCGTAGACCGCGGTCGGCGGGCAGTGCAGTTGCAGCAGATCCAGCGTGTCGACGCCCAGGTTGTGCAGGCTGCGCTCGACGAAGGCGCTCAGGTTCTTGCGGTTGTAGCCCGCGGCGGTGTGCGGGTTGAGCCGGCGGCCGGCCTTGGTCGCCACCATCGGCGCCTCACCCCGGCGCGACTGCAGCACCTGGCCGATGAACTTCTCCGCCC
Source organism: uncultured Acetobacteraceae bacterium (assembly GCA_903839965.1). GTDB lineage: Bacteria > Pseudomonadota > Alphaproteobacteria > Acetobacterales > Acetobacteraceae > Rhodovastum. The sequence continues at coordinate 8,071 of CAIMEK010000860.1, forward strand.
GGCCATCTCCGTAGACGTCCGCCGTGTCGATGAAGGTCACGCCGCGGTCGAGCACTTCGTTCAGGGTGCCGATGGCGTCGCTCTCCTCGACCCGGCCCCATCCCGCCCCGATCGCCCAGCTGCCGAAGCCGATTTCCGCAACTGGCCTGGGCTGGGGCCCAAAGCGCCTGGTCTGCATGATTTCAGTTCCTTCCTTGCGATCGGTCGGCCGATGCTAGCCCAGATCGCGTCCGTTTCGCAGGGCCGGTGCCGGAATGGCAGGGCGACGCTGCGGCAGCACCGCCCACTGGCAGCCGCAACTCAGAATCAACATCACCCCGTTGACGATCGCCCGCTCGTCGACTGTCCGCTTGTTGCCACCCCGCTTGGCGGGCGGGATCAGCGGGCCGATCAACGCCCACTCCTCATCCGTCACCAGGAATGTGTTCCTAAAATGGCACTTCCAATTGTTCTCGTTGTGTTCTATAGTCCGCCCGCGTTCGAAGCCGAAAGGACAGCGCATGAGTTGGGAGGATCAGGGGCGGCAGTATCATAAGTGGTTCGGGCACGGCACGGCGCCGCCGAAGGACCAGCCTTCGGAGGACGGCGCGGACACCATGTTCAGCCCTGGAAACTTCGGGCCGCGCATCGACGCCATCGCGCATTCTGCGCTGGCGCATATGCAGCCTGCCGATCGACGCTGCAACGCCGCAGCCTTCGATCCGCGGCGGTTGGACGGCTTGCGAAGGGCCATGGCTGCGTGGATCAGCGCGCGCCCCTTGAGTGATGCCGCATTCGCGGAGCACTTCGTCGACCCCACCACGAACAACGCGGCCGTGGGCAAGCTGCGGGCCGCCGCCGAAGGCGTGCGAACGGCCACCGCGCAGCAGGACCTCGCCGCTGCCTCGGCCAACCTTGCCGGCGCGATGCACGATATCGGCCTCGCCAAGTGGCCTGGGTTCTTGGACGATGCGGCGGAACGGGCTGCTGCGTATGCACCCGCGCGGGGCAACGTCGTGCTGGCGCAGGCGACGCCGCCGAACACCGCAACCGATTCAAGTCCGGGCGGCGCTCCCGCGGCAGCGACCCCGCCCGGCCGTTACGTCGTTGATCATCCCGAGCGATGGGTCGGGCCGAACCCTGTCGGAACCGGGGAGTGTGTGCCCCTGGTCCAAGCGGCAACTGGCGCCCCGCTGACGAGCGAGTGGCGGCCCGGTGTGTTGGTTCAGGGAAATACCGCCATCCGGCCCGGAACGGCCATTGCCACCTTCGACAGCAACGGCCACTACACCGGGCACGCGGCGATCTACCTTGGACAGGACGAGCATGGGATACATGTGATCGATCAGTGGAATGACCGGGACGGAGAAGGCCGCATCATCAGACAGCAACCACCGCACGTACGCACGATTTCGTTCGGTGGCCAGCATTCCATGATCAATCGGGGAGAGTCATACCGTGTGGTCGAATAGTTCCCCGGCGGTAGTCTTGGGGGCTGCCCTCTGGATGGTCGCGGCTGCCAGTGCCGCCTACTCGGAGGAGATCGGGTGCCCGGCGACACACAACGGCAAGCCCCTTGACAATTTCGGTGCATTCGACGGTCTGCCGGGAGACCTTGTGGAACTGATCCCGCGCAACGGGGGGTGGGATTTTACCGGCCCTCCGGTTTCACGGACGCTCCCGAATTACACGCTGAAATGCATCTATCGCGGCACGAAGGATGCTGTTACCATTTTACTTCCGCGTTACATCCGGGTTTGCGAGTTCGGCGGCGGGCTCGGCCACACCATTTGGCTCAAATGCCATTAATACCAAGTCCCGGTGAGCGCGGAAGAGTCGCGCCTATCGGCGTTTGCTAGCAGTCATCAGCTCGACAACGCTGCGAAGCTCGTCAAGCTCTATACCATCTTAAGCAAACTGCGCCTGTTTGCGCCTGAGGATATGCTTGTTGCGGCAAACGACGTCATGGAGCGGTTATTGCAAACTTACGCGATGCCGGAAGCGGACTCCCGTATTCTGACAAGCGCGGAGGCAGCGCGCAATCTCGACTTGCTGCGGACGTTCAGTGAAGTCTGCAGGAAGAGCTTGCTGGTGCAGTAATGGAATCGGCTTGCCAGCCAGGCGATCGCTCCGGGTTCTGAATCGGGGTTCACGAAAACCGGCCTAAACCTCCGCCACCACCCACCGCTCCAGCGCCGCCCGCCATTGCGGCAAAATCGGCATCGCCCGGCGTGTCGCGGTGTCGATCACCGCCAGCACCGAGGTCGCCCGGGCCACCAGCGTGTCCCCCTGGTGCAGCGTCTGGCGCAGATGCAGGCTGCGCTGGCCAATCCGCTGCACCACCGTCTCGATGCGGATCGTGCCCGGCCAGTTCATCTCGCGCAAAAAATCCAGCTCCAGCCGCGCGATCACCACCCCATGCCCGGGGTCGTCGTGCAGCCCCGCCTCGGTCATCAGCTCGGCCCGCCCGGCCTCGACCATCACGGCGTAGACCGCGTTGTTGACATGGCCCAGCCGGTCGGTGTCGCAGAAGCGCAGCTGCTGCGTGGTCACGAACACCTCGCCCATGGGCACCGGCTCAGCCCGGCTCGTAGGGCGGCTTGTGCAGTCCCGAGGGCGAGAAGGTGAACACCTCCACCCCGTCCTCGGTCACCCCCACCATGTGCTCGAACTGCGCCGACAGGCTGCGGTCGCGGGTCACCGCGGTCCAGCCGTCGTCGAGCACCTTCACCTCCGGGCGGCCGGCGTTCACCATCGGCTCGATGGTGAAGAACATCCCCGGCTTGAGCACCTGCCCCTGGCCGGGGCGGCCGAAATGCAGCACGTTCGGCGCCTCGTGGAACCGCCGCCCAATGCCGTGGCCGCAGAAGTCGCGCACCACGCTGAAGCGGTGCCCCTCCACGAAGCTCTGGATCGCGTGGCCGATATCGCCCAGCGTGGCGCCGGGGCGCACCGCCTGCACGCCGCGCATCATCGCCTCGTAGGTCACGTCCATCAGGTTGCGCGCCCGCGTCGAGGCCGTGCCGGCCACATACATCCGGCTGGTGTCGCCGTACCAGCCGTCCAGGATCACGGTGACGTCGATGTTGAGGATGTCGCCATCCTCCAGCCGGCGGTCGCCGGGAATGCCGTGGCACACCACGTGGTTGATCGAGGTGCAGATCGACTTCGGGAAGCCGCGGTAGTTCAGGCTGGCCGAAATGGCGCCGTTGGCAAGCATGAAGGTGTCGCACAGCACGTCCAGCTCGCCGGTGGTCACCCCGGGCCGGACATGCTCGCCGATCATGTCGAGCGTCTCGGCCGCCAGCCGGCCCGCGGCCCGCATGCCGACGAAATCCTCGGGCTGGTGAATGGTGATCCGCCGTGCGTCCGCGCCGCCGTCCATGTCTTACCCTGCTTTCCGCCC
>CAIMEK010000861.1 GCA_903839965.1 uncultured Acetobacteraceae bacterium
ACGATGCCGTCGAGCGTCGAGGGCGGGATCCCCAACGTGGTGAGGTTGCCCACCACGGCACCGGTCTGCCCGGTGTCATAGAGGATGCGCTGCACGCCGGTATCGATGAGGAAGGACACGCCATGTTCGGCGACCAATGGCCGCCGCTGGTTAAACGGTACGTTGTTGTCAATGACGACGGTAATCTTCACGTTTCGGGCTCCCATGCTCAACCGACGACGCACTCAAAGGCCAACCGGCCAGGGTCATTGTCTCATACTTTCGGGATCACGCAATACGACGTAGACCGCCGGGATCACCAGCACCGTCAGCAATGTCGATGACGCAAGGCCGAACAACAGAGAGATCGCCAGACCCTGGAAGATCGGATCGGTCAGGATTGTCGCCGCGCCGATCATCGCGGAGAGCGCGGTGAGCAGGATCGGCTTGAAGCGGATCGCGCCGGCCGCCAATACCGCCTGCCGCAAGGTTACGCCCTCGCGCGGCATGTGGCGAATGAAGTCGAGGAGCAGGATCGAGTTGCGCACGATGATGCCGGCGAGCGCGATGAAACCGATCATCGAGGTCGCGGTGAAGGGGGCCGCGAACAGCCAATGCCCGAAGACGATTCCAATCATGGTCAGCGGCACCGGCACGAGGACAAGCAGCGGCAGCTTGAAGCTGCCGAACTGGGCGACAACGAGGATGTAGATGCCGAGAAGCGCCACGCCGAACGCGGCTCCCATGTCCCGGAAGGTGACGTAGGTGATCTCCCACTCGCCATCCCACAGCACCGACGCCTTCGACTCGTCTGTCGGCTGGCCACGCAGCGACATCTCCGGTCGTACTAGCTTGCCCCAGTCGTGCGCCGCGACCGCCTTGTCGACCGCGAGCATGCCGTAGATAGGTGCCTCGAAGCGGCCGGCGAGTTCGGCCATCACCATGTCGGCGAAATGCCCGTCGCGGCGGAACAGCACACGGCTGCCCGTTTCGGCCTTGGCCTGCACGACCTCGCCGAGTTCCACCACGCCGCGATTGCCGGGCAGCGCGTTTGCCGGCACGGGCGTGGAAGCCAGTTGTTCGCTCCAGCTCAAATCGCGCTTCGGCAAGCCCACCGTGATGTTCAGTGGAAAGCGGTCTTCGCCGCGATACGAGTAGCCAACCGGCACGCCGCCGAACAGCGCCTGCACGGTGTTGTAGACGTCGCTTTGCTCGACGCCAAAGAACTCCAGTCGGTCCTGGTCGATGGAAATGCGCAGCCGAGGCCTTGGGTGGCCGTAGCTGTCGTCGATATCGACGATGAATGGTACGGTCCGAAAAACCCTTTTCAGCTCTTCCGCCGTGGCCCGGCGACTTGCCGCGTCCGGGCCATAGACTTCGGCGAGCAGAGTCGCCAGCACCGGCGGGCCGGGCGGCACCTCGACGACTTTCAGTACCGTGCCTTCCGGCAGCTTCAACGCGGCGAGCCGTTGCCGCAGATCGAGCGCGACGGCGTGGCTGCTGCGGACGCGTTCATCCTTTGGCTTCAACTCGATATGGAGGTCGCCAAGTTCGGGCAATTGGCGCAGATAGTAGTGCCGGACGAGGCCGTTGAAGTCGAACGGCTGCGGCGTGCCGGCATAGACTTGCAGGCCAGTCACCTCGGGCAACCCGTGGGCGATGCGCGCCGCGTCGAGCAAGGTCTGCTCCGTCGCCTCCAGGCTGGTGCCTTCGGGGAGGTTCACGACCACCGTCAGTTCTGACTTGTTATCGAACGGTAGCAGCTTGACCGTGACGACCTCGGTGTAGAACGCGGCACAGGCGACGAGCGTGGCGCCGCCGACCAACAACAGGAACAGCCATGCCGACCAGCGGTGGCTGATCAACGGGGTGGCGACCGCGCGATAGACGCGGGCCAGCGCACCCTCGCTATGCTGTGCATGGCCATTAGCCGCGGTGCCTGTCGGCGCAAGCTTGAGCATCAGCCAAGGCGCCACGACCATCGCGACGAAAAAAGAAAGTAGCATCGCCGCCGACGCGTTGGCCGGGATCGGTGCCATGTACGGCCCCATCAGCCCCGAGACGAACAGCATCGGCAGCAGCGCCGCGACCACCGTCAGCGTGGCGACGACGGTGGGATTGCCGACCTCGGCGACAGCCTCGATAACCGCGGTACTAGGGGTACGACCGTCACGCATCGCCCAGTGCCGCGCGATGTTCTCGACCACCACGATGGCATCGTCGACCAGGATGCCGATTGAAAAGATCAGCGCGAACAGGCTGACGCGGTTGATCGTGTAGCCCATCAACTTGGCGGCGAACATGGTCAGCAGAATCGTCGTCGGGATCACCACGAGCGTGACCAGTGCCTCCCGCCAGCCGACCGCAAAGGCAATCAGCACGACGATGCAAACGGTGGCGAGGCCGAGATGGAACAGAAGTTCGTTCGCCTTGTCGTTCGCCGTGGTGCCGTAGTCCCGCGTGATCCGTACGGTGACATCGGTGGGCAACAGCGTGTTCCGCAGCGCGGCGAGCCGTTCGCGCACCGCCTGCGACATCACGACGGCGTTCGCCCCGGGCCGCTTGGCAAGCGCCAGGCTAACGGCCGGCGTCTCCTGCCATGCGCCGCTCGCATCGGGGGAGATGTTCCAGACCCGACCTTCGACCGGACTGGCGCCCACCACCACGCGCGCCACGTCGCGCACATACACCGGGCGGCCATCGCGGGTACCGATCAGCAACAGTCCGATATCCGGCACGCCGAGCAGCGTCTGCCCAGCCGCGACCGTGCGCATCGTGCCGGCATCGCGCACCTGACCGGCCACGAAGGAGCGGTTGGCATCGCGCACCTTGGCGACAAGCTGTTGCAGGGTAACGCCGAACAGCGAGAGCTTTTCGGGGTCCGGCTCCGCCCGGATTTCCTCCGGGTCGCTGCCGGCGATGTAGGTGATTCCCATGTCGGGGATCTTGACCATCTCCGTTTGCAGTTTCTGAGCGAGTTGATCCAGGTCCGCCTGCGTCCAGCGGTCGGCGGCGGCCAGCCTCGGCGATAGCGTCAGCACCATCGCGGCAACGTCGTTGATGCCGCGCCCGACCACCAACGGCACGGGAATGCCGGTCGGGATGCGATCGAGATTGCTGCCGATCTTGTTGTTGACGCGCAGCACGGCATCGTCCTCGTTGGTGCCGACGACGAAACGCGCCGTTACCATCACATGATCGTCCTGCGTCTGGCTGTAGACATGCTCCACGCCGGGGATGGCGGTCAGAATGGTTTCCAGCGGCTTGGTGACCAGTTCCGCGGCGTCGGCCGCACGCAGGCCGTCGGCGGAGACCATCACGTCCACCATCGGCACATGGATCTGCGGGTCTTCCTCGCGCCGGATGGTCAGCAGCGCGATCAACCCCACCGCCAGCGCCGCCAGGAGGAACAGCGGCGTCAGCGGCGAGCGGAGCGTCGCCTGCGTCAGCCCCCCGGAAATACCCAGCTTCATGGCCCGATCAGCGCGTCGCCAGCGCGCAGCCCGGACAGAATTTCAACGGCATCAGGCATGTCCGGCGTCGGCGTATCGCGCCCCCGCTGTACCGGAATGTCGGACGTTACACCATCGTTGCCACGCCGTTTCACATAGCTGAGGCCGAACCGGCTGGAAACGAGTCCACTCGGAATCACGTAGCTCATCCGCTCGCCCGCGGAGACCCAGACCCGGATGCGCTGGCCGACGAAATACTTCCCCACGCCGGGCGCCGTGGCATCCGCCAGCACACGCCCGTCCCGGATCTGCGGATAGACCAACACGACCGTGGCGAACACCGCGCCGTTCGTACCAAGATCGGCGCCGTCCAGGCGGACCTTGTCGCCGGCGTGCAGGAAGCGGGCATGGCGTTCCGGCACGCTGAGACGTAGCACGAAGTTGGCCTCTGCAACCTGGGCGACCGGCTCACCCAGCAAAATCACGCTTCCTGCGGTCAGCGGCACCTGCAGAATGCGCCCGGCCGTGGGCGCGCGCACGGCACCCTCGCTGACCTGCTGGGCCACTACGGCGCGCTCGGCGATGCGTGACGCCAGGGCGCTGGTCGCCACTTCAACAGCGGTACGCGTTTGATCGAACTGTTGGCGGGAGACCGAGCCGGTGCGGACCAGCGCGTCGGCGCGGTTGAAGTCCACCTGCGCTTGCGCGAGTTGCGATTTCAGGCCGGCGATCTGCGCATCCAGCGAATGGATCTGCAGTTGCAGCTTGTCGTCACCGACCAGCGCGATCACCTGCC
>CAIMEK010000862.1 GCA_903839965.1 uncultured Acetobacteraceae bacterium
CTAGTGACGCTGCCGGAAGAAAAGCTGCGCGAGTTGCGCGGCCGCGACATCGGGATGGTCTTCCAGGAGCCGATGACGAGCCTGAATCCAGTCCTGTCGATCGGCCTGCAGATCACCGAATCTCTGACGATCCATCTCGGCATGACGGCAGCGCAGGCGCGCGAGCGTGCCGTCGAATTGCTGGGCTTGGTGGGCATCTCCGACGCCGCTCGCCGGCTCGACCAGTATCCGCATCAGCTCTCGGGCGGCATGCGCCAGCGGGTGACCATCGCCATCGCACTGGCCTGCAACCCCAAGCTCATCATCGCGGACGAACCGACGACGGCGCTTGATGTTACGATCCAGGCACAGATCCTGGAACTCATGCGCGATCTGTCGCGACGGCTCGACGTGGCGCTGGTCATCATCACCCACAACCTGGGAATCGTCGCGCGCTATGCCGACCGGCTGACGGTGATGTATGCCGGACGGGTGGTGGAAACGGGATCGGCCGAACGCGTGTTCGCCGCGCCGCGCCACCCATACACAATTGGCCTGCTGCGCTCTGTGCCACGGCTGGACCGGCCGCGGGCCGCGACGCTTGAAACGATCGAGGGTCGGCCGCCCAACCTGCTGAACCCGCCCGCGGGCTGCCGGTTTGCGGCCCGGTGCCTGCGTTGCATTGCTATCTGCGACACCGATCCGCACCTGCGGGAGGTGGCGGCGGGCCAGCTGTCGGCCTGCCATCGCGCACACGAGATCGCAGGCGCCCCGGCTGCGGGCGCGCAGGCGGCGCCGGTTCGGCAGGATAGCGGGCCGGATAGCACGTTGCTCAGCATTCGCAACCTATCCAAGCATTTTCCGATGCCCGGCGGCGGCTCACGCGGCGTCGTCCGCGCCGTCGAGGATGTTTCGTTCGATGTCGCGCGGGGCACAACGCTCGGCATCGTCGGCGAGTCCGGCTGCGGCAAGACGACGCTTGGCCGCATGATCCTGCAACTGCAGCAGCCAAGCTCCGGGCGGATTGTCCTGGAGGGCAAGAGCCTGACTGACGCGTCGGCCGCGGAGGTCAAGGCATTGCGGATGCGCATGCAGGTGATCTTCCAGGATCCGTACAGCTCGCTCAACCCTCGCATGTCGGTGGGGTCCATTCTCGACGAGCCGCAGCTCGTGCATCGGCAGGTGCACAACCGGCGCGCGGCGCGCGAACGGTCCGTCGAACTGCTCGGGCAGGTTGGCTTGGTCCCGGAAATGGCGCTGCGCTACCCGCATCAGCTTTCGGGCGGACAGCGCCAGCGCGTCGGAATTGCCCGGGCGCTCACCATGAATCCGAGTTTTATCGTCTGCGACGAGCCGGTGTCGGCGCTGGACGTTTCGATCCAGGGCCAGATCATCAACCTGCTCAGCGACTTGCAGGGCCGCCGCGAGATGACCTACCTGTTTATCGCCCACGACCTGGCTGTCGTACGGCACATCTCGCATCGTGTCGCCGTCATGTATCTTGGCAGGATCATGGAGATTGCCGATCGCGACGACCTGTACGCCGCGCCGCTGCATCCCTACACGGAGGCGCTGTTGGACGCCGTTCCGATCCCCGATCCGTTGGTTGAACGCACGCGCGCTCCCCGCGCGCTGCGCGGAGAGCCTCCGTCGCCCTTGACGGCGCCGTCGGGGTGCGTGTTCCATACGCGCTGTCCCAGGGCGGTCGCCGACTGCGCCGTTGCGATTCCGCAGCTCAGGGAAGCGCGTCCGAGCCATCTCGCAGCTTGCATCAGGCTCTGATCGGAAACGCCCGCATGCTTCGATATGCCGCAAAACGCGTCGCCTTCATGATTCCCACGCTGGTGGCGGTGGCGCTGCTCAGCTTTTTGATGCTGCGCGTGGTTCCCGGCGACGTGGTCGAAGTGAAGCTGCGAAGCAATGGCGGCGCGGTGACGACGGAGGTGCTCAACCGCGAACGCGAGCGGCTCGGGCTGAACAAGCCGCTGCCGGTGCAGTTCGTCGACTGGATGGCCGGCATGGCCCGGCTGGACTTCGGAATATCGATGTGGACGGGCAAGCCGATCACGCAGGAGATCTCCGTCCGCCTCGGACTGTCCATGCAGGTGGCCCTGATGGCGGCGCTGCTGGCGGTGCTAGTGGCAGTGCCGCTGGGCACCGTGTCCGCCTTGTTCAGCGGGAGTTGGATCGACTACCTCGTGCGATTCATCACGATCGCCGGCCTGGCGGTTCCCTCCTTCTGGCTGGGCATGCTCATCATCCTGGGTTTGCTGGCGGTGTTTCATTGGTCGCCGCCGGTGGTCTACACGCCATTCTACGAGAACCCGGTGGCCAACCTATCGCAGCTCATCTGGCCAGCCCTCGCCGTGGGATACCGCTCCTCCGCGGTCATCGCCCGCCTGCTCCGGTCCTCGATCCTTGAAACCCTGCAGGAAGACTACATCCGCACCGCGCGGGCCAAAGGGGTATACGAACGCCTGGTGCTGATGCGCCATGCGATGCCGAACGCCCTGCTGCCGGCGATCACCGTGATCGGCCTCGAATTCGCATTCCTGATCGGCGGGCTGATGGTCACCGAGCAGGTGTTCAACCTTAACGGCGTCGGGCGGCTCTTCGTCGATGCCGTGACCCGCAATGACTTCACGCTGATCCAGACCCTGATCATGTTGGTGGCGCTGCTGTTCTCGGTGATCAATCTTGGGGTGGACCTGCTCTATGGGATCGTCGACCCGCGGATACGGCACCGGTGAGCGCGCAGGACAACGCAGCCGTCCGTGGTTCGGCCAGCAAGTGGAGCCGCCATCCGGTGGTCGCTTTCGTTCGTGCGCAACCGGTGGGTGCGGCGGGCCTGGTGCTGATCGCGATAATGATTGCGGCGGCCGTTCTGGCGCCGTGGATTGCGCCGTTCGATCCGGTTGCGGCGGATTACGGCGCGATGCTTGCCCCGCCGTCGCTCGCCCATCCATTCGGCACCGACGATTTCGGGCGGGATATCCTGACCCGCATCATGTACGGCGCGCAAACCGCCATTGCGATCGGCTTCTTCTCATCGTTTGCCGGCTGCACCATCGGGGCAGCGCTTGGCCTGGCGTCCGCCTATTTCGGCGGCTGGCGCGATATGCTGGTGCAGCGGTTCATCGATTTGCTGCTGTCCTTCCCGATCATCGTCCTGGCCCTGGTGGTCGTGGCCATGATGGGCCATTTCCGGATCGCGGGCATCGACATCAACCTGATCTGCGCCATGATCGTTCCGTTCGTGCCGCGCGCCGCGCGGGTGATTCGAGCGGCCGCCCTGACGATTCGCGAATTGCCCTATATCGATGCGGCCCGCTCCGCGGGCTACTCCAGCCTGCGCATCGTCGTGCGCCACATGGCGCCGAACGTTCTCGCGCCCTACCTGATCCTGGTCACCGCGTTCATCGCCCAGGCCATTCTGCTTGAGGCATCGCTGTCCTTCCTGGGACTTGGCGTGACCGAGCCCACGCCGGCCTGGGGCCTGATGCTCTCCGGAAATGCCGCATCGTTCTATCAGGTGGCGCCGTGGATGATCCTGTTTCCCGGCGCCGCCATCTCACTGGCCGTGTTTGCCTTCAGCCTGGTGGGGGATGCCTTGCGCGACTGGCTCGATCCCCGCTTTCAGCCCTGATCCAACATGGATGCGAACCGGTTCAGGTGCCACGGGCGCCCTATCAAGTCCAAGGAGAAAAACAATGAGTAAGAAAACGTTCCCAACCGAATTGACACGCCGAGGACTGCTGCGCACCGGCGTTGGCGGCTTGGCTCTTGTCACGGCCGGGTCGGCTGTGACCAGTCCCGCCCTGGCCGCAGAAACGGCGCCGAAGCGGGGCGGCATCCTGACTTTCGCGGTGGCCGCCGAGCCGCCGACCTATGACCTGCATGCGAGCCAGACCTTTGCCGTGATGCACCGGGTAGCGCCGCACTACTCCACCCTGCTGACCTATAAGCCGCAGGCCTATCCCGAGATCATCGGCGATGCGGCGGAAAGCTGGAGCAGCTCGCCCGACCAGTTGACCCATACGTTCAAGTTGCGCCCCGGCATCCACTTCCATGACGGCACGGTTCTGACCTCCGAGGATGTCAAGGCCAGCTACGAACGCATCCGCAATCCACCCACCGGCATCCTGTCGTCGCGGCAGTCCTCGCTTGCCGCCGTGAAGGCGATCGAGACGCCCGATCCGCTGACGGTGGTCTTCCGGCTAAGCGAAGTCGATGCCTCCTTCATCCAGGAGGGATGCGCATCGCCGTGGAATTCGCTTTACAGCGCAGCCCGCCTGAGACAGGACCCGAACTTCCCGGCGCACAATGTGATGGGCACCGGCCCGTTCAAGTTCGTCGAGGCCATTGCCGGATCGCACTGGGTTGGTGCGAGGTTCGAGAACTACTTCCGCCCCGGCCGTCCGTACCTCGACGGTTTCCGGGCGATCACCATGTCGCGTCCCGCGACGCTCAGCGGGATGGAAGGCAACCAGATCCATGGCGAGTTCCGCGGCTTCACGCCACCGGAACGCGATCGCCTCGTCAAGGGAATGGGGAAGGCCGCCAACGTTCAGGAAAGCCGGTGGCTGGTGCATTCAGGCATCAGCTTCAACTCGCAGCACAAGCCGTTCGACGACCCGAGAGTGCGCAGGGCGTTGACAATAGCCATCGACCGGTGGGGCGGTAGCGCTGCCCTTGGCCGCGTCTCCTTCCTCAAGGACGTTGGCGGCGTCGTCATGCCGGGGGGCGAGTGGGCGGCGAGCGACGCCGAACTGGAAAAGCTGCCGGGCTTCGGGCGTGATATGGTCGCCAACCGTGCCGAGGCACGCCGGCTGTTGAAGGAGGCGGGCGCGGAGGGGCTGAAATTCAAGCTGGCCAACCGCAGTACCGACCCCTACCCGACCGCCGGCGTATTTGCCATCGACCAGTGGCGGCAGATCGGCGTGACCGTCGAGCATCAGATCGTCGAGATGGCCGCCTACTATGAGCTCATCGGTGGGGGCAACTTCGATGCCATCGTCGATTCCTACACCGACTACCAGGACGATCCGACGACCGGCCTGGTCCGGTTCCTCTCGGTGGACAAATACCCTGTTGCAACCGTCAAGTTCGTCGATCCGATGCTCGACGACCTGTACGCCCTGCAGGCGCGCACTGTCGACAAGGCCGAACGCAAGAAGGTGGTCCGGCAATTCGAGGCTCGGGTCCTGGAGCAGAGCTTCGTGCTGCCGATCCTGTGGTGGCACCGGATCGTCGTGTTGAACTCCGCCGTGCGGGGCTGGACAATGTCGCCGAGCACCATGATCTACCAGGATCTGGCCGACGTCTGGCTCAGTCCGGAATAACAGCCCGCGGTCCATGAACATCCGGTGCCGGAGTCGTCCGACACCCTCGACAAGGAGACATCGACATGACGACTTCCGCACCGGAACCCGTCGGCCCGTCATCCGGGGTGAGCCCCGCCAGAGCACCGGGGTTGCGACTGTTCTGGCAGCCCGGCTGCTCGAGCTGCGTCAAAGTGAAGGAGATGTTGGCTGAATTGGCTGTTTCCTTCACGTCGGTGAATATTCTTGAACATGACGATGCCATGGATGTGATGCGAGAATTTGGCGCGCGGGCCGTCCCAGTTCTCATCCGTGGCAACGAGATGATCTTCGCCCAGTCACTCGAAGACGTCGCCGCTTTCGTCGGGCGGGACCGTCGCGCCAAGCGGTTGTCTCCGGACGAACTGATGACGCGCTGGCAATATTTCCTCAGCACGGCTCTGGTTCTGATCGACCAGATCCCGGCGGACAGGTTGACCGAGTATCCGGTGCCGGGCCGGGACCGCACCGTATGTTCCCTCGCCTATCATATCTTCCAGGTTCCCGAAGGTTTCCTCAGCGTCGTCGACGGAGATGCAGTGGACTCGCGGCTGATCGACAACGCGCACTACCCGCATCTGCAGACCAAGGAGCAGATCCTCGCGTATGCGACGTCCATCATCGAGCGGCTGCAGACCTGGTGGCGCGACACCGCGGAGAAGACCGGCGTTTGCCAGTTCAAGACGTACTACGGCGTGCAGCCGCTGCATCAGATGCTTGACCGGGCAACCTGGCATTCGGCGCAGCACACCCGACAGTTGAACACCGTGCTCGACGGCTACGCCATCGCGGTGCGGGGCGGTATAGACCCGGCCGCCTATATCGGCCTGCCGATGCCGAAGGCGGTATGGGAATGAGCATCCTGACCGCTGCGCGGGCGGAAGGGGCGTTGCGGTGACGCCGAGGCGGACGCGGTTGCTGGTCATTGGGGCAGGGGCGGCCGGCTACACGGCCGCGATCTACGCAGCGCGGGCAAACCTGCGGCCTATCCTGGTGACCGGTCCCCAGCCGGGCGGGCAGTTGACCACGACCTCGCTGGTGGAAAACTTCCCCGGCTTTGCCTTGGCCATCGAAGAACCGTGGCTGATGCAGCAGGTGGAGGCGCAGGCCGCCAATGTCGGGGCGGAGATCGTCAACGACGCCATCGTGGAGGTGTCGTTGGGTGAACGCCCGTTCCTGTGCCGGAGCAGGCGTGGCGACATCTTTGCCGCGGAAGCGAGTGTCGTCGCCACGGGCGCGAGCGCGCGATGGCTTGGCCACGAGCCGCCGGTGTTGCATGGCCGTGGGATCAGCGGCTGTGCCACCTGCGACGGGGTGTTCTTCTGCAAGCAGGATGTCGCCGTGATCGGCGGCGGCAACACCGCCATGGAGGAGGCGCTGTAACTGGCCAATATGGCAACCAGCGTGACGGTGGTTCACCGTCGCGCGGCACTGCGGGCCGATCCCATCCTGCGGAGCCGTCTGTTTGCGAACTCGAGGATCAAGGTCATCTGGAACTCGATCGTGGTCGCCTTTCTCGGCGACGAGGCCAGTGGCCTGACGGGCTTGCTGCTGGAGCGCAACGACGGCCTGCGCTCCGACCTGCCGGTGGCCGGGGCATTCGTGGCTATCGGGCACGACCCTGCAACCGCGCTGTCTGCCGGCCAGCTTGCACTGGACCCGGCAGGCTACATCTTGACCGGACCGAATTCGACGGCGGCAAGCGTGCCTGGTGTGTTCACTGCGGGCGACGTGCAGGACGCGGTTTTTCGCCAGGCAGTGACCGCCGCGGGAAGCGGTTGCATGGCCGCGTTGGAGGCCGAGAGATGGCTTGATTCCAATAGCCTGCCCGTTGGCGGTTTGATCGGGGGTCTCGCAGCGTGTCGGAGTGGCGTCGCCAGTCGGTAGGTTTGTCCGTGCCGAGGCGGCGGGCGCAGGCCCGCGTCGCGCGGGCAAGTCCGTGCCGTGGTCGGTTTTGCGTCACCGATTGCGCTCCGATGACCTCGATCGTGCCGCCCCCAGCCTCATATCGGCTATGGCGGCCTCTTTTGGGCCTCAGGCAGCCCGGCGAG
>CAIMEK010000863.1 GCA_903839965.1 uncultured Acetobacteraceae bacterium
CGAAGCGGCGCGTTCCGGGGTCGCTGGCCGCGGCGCTGTTCGCGCTGGCGCATGGCGCGTCGGTGCTGCGGGTGCAAGACGTGGCCGAGACGGTGCAGGCGGTGCGGGTGTGGCAGGCGCTGGCCGACCTGACGACGCGGGTGAAGCCGCTGGGGGTCGTTTAGGCCTGGCGGCGCCCCACGCCCGCACGGCCGAGGGGTGCGGGCGTGGGCGTCGGGTGGGTCGGCTCAGTTGTTGCGCATGTTGCGGCGCACGACGGCCGGGATGTCCTGGCGGTCGATGCCGATGTCGGCGAGCTGGTAGTCGGTAAGGCCGCGCAGGGTGCCGATGGCCGAGACCTCCGCGAGGTAACGACGGAACCGGTGCACAAGCCCGCGAGCAGGCGTGCCCGATGTGTCGGACGGCGAAGATGAGTTGAAGAACAGTTGCATGACGGCCAATTCCTTCGAGTGGTGGTATCGCTACCACGCCCATATGGAACCGGCAGGAAAAAGGTCAATGCTGGCCCGCCGCGCCGCGCCGGGGCCGCTGTGTTGCCAGGAGCGTATTTTTTCGCCGGCGGCGGGACGCATTGGAGCTTTCTTGCGCGAAAAGCGGACCGGTCTTTTGGAACATTGCCGATCCCCGCCTTGCAAACCTGCCATGTATTTTGCGAATTTTGGCCAGGCGAATTGCCTACGGCCAGACGGCCGCTCGAAGGTACCGTGTGCCGGCCGATTTCGGTTGCGTGGCGGATCAGCCGAAAGGCCCGGCCTGTGTCGATATGAAGCGGTTGATCTCCGCCACCTGCGACAACCCGGCGAGGTCTTCGCCAATGGGCTCGCGGGACTGCTGGCGGACCTGGACGGCCGCATACCCGAGGTCCAGTGTTGCCAAAGGTCCGCCGGTTTCATCCCGGGAGGCTTGGGGCGCGCAATGAAGATCACCAAGGTCGAAGCCGTGTTCGCCGATCGTTTCCTGTTCGTGCTCGTACAGACCGACCAGGGCATCACCGGCATCGGCGAGTCCGGCACATGGGGCCACCTCGAGGCCAGCGCCGCCGCCGTCGGGAAGTTTGCGGAGTATCTGGTGGGCAAGGACCCGCAGACCATCGAGCACCATTGGAACGTCATGCTGCGCTTCTCCAACTTCACCGGCGCCGGCATCAACGGCGCCATCTCCGCCATCGACATCGCGCTGTGGGATATCAAGGGCAAAGCGCTCGGCGTGCCGATCTACCAGTTGCTCGGCGGCAAGGTGCGCGACAAGGCGCGGGTGTACGCCCACTGCAAGGGCCGCACGGCCGACAAGCTGGTGGCCCGCGCCAAGCGCCTGAAGAACGAAGGCTACACCGCGCTCGGATGCATGAACCCGTTTCTCGACGAAGGCTTCGACAGTCCCTGGTACCTCTCGCATACCGAGAAGATGCAGCAGGCAACCGACAACATCCGTCGCGTGCGCGAAGCGGTCGGCCCGCAGGTGGATTTGTGCATCGAGATCCACAGCCGGATGAACCCGGCCGAAGCCGTGGCCCTCGGCCGCGCGCTCGAACCGTACGCGCCGATGTTCCTGGAAGACCCCATTCGCCCGACCGGTCCCGATGCCATGGCGTGGGTGGCCGACCATATCCCGATACCGGTCGCGACCGGGGAGCGCTTCGTGACGCTCTACCAGTTCCAGACATTGATGGCGCGGCGCGGCGCGGAGTACCTGCGGCCATGCCTGACCGTTTGCGGCGGCATAACCGCGGGCAAGAAGATCGCGGCGATGGCGGAGGCGCACGATATCCAGATCGCATTCCACAATCCGCTGTCGCCGGTCAGCCTGGCGGCCTGCCTGCAGCTCGATGCCTGCATCCCGAATTTCGCCATCCAGGAATATCCCTACGACAACGCCGATATCGAAGGTGCGGACGGGCTGCGCGGCAGCCGGCAGGTGTCCGGCCTGCCGCTGCCGGAGCGCGGCTTCATCGCCATTCCCGACCGGCCCGGCCTTGGCATTGAGCTGCCGGCGGATGTCAGGACCGCATACCCGCGGGTGGACCCCGGGCCAGTCGTCATGCGTCCGCATGTGGACGGATTTGTCGTCGAGGAGTGACGGCCCGGGTTAGCCGCCGGGGCCGGATCGCCTGGGGGTTGCCGTCGGCCGTGTGTGGACTTCCCCGGGGAGAAATGCTTTCGTCCGGCGCATGCACGCTGCGGCCCGAGCGTCCTCGGACGGCATCGCGTCGTGCGCCGCAGGACGGAGCCTTCCCGGGTGAGTGCGCAGAATGCAACCCTCTCCACCTTCATCATCCGCCGGTTCGCCGCCGCGGTGCCGATGATTGTCGCCGTCGTCACGATCAACTTCCTGCTGATCCATCTCGCGCCAGGTGATCCGACCACGGTGTTTTTTGGCGATTTCGTGCCCTCGCAAGAGCAGGTGCAGGAACTTTCGCATCGCCTCGGGCTCGATCGGCCGCTGTACGTGCAGTATTTCACCTATCTGGCGACCTTGCTGCAGGGCGACCTCGGCTTTTCCTACGTGGCGCAGACGCCGGTGCTGTCGCTGATCGTCGGGCGCGTGGGTGCGACCGCGCTGCTGATGCTGTCATCGCTTGCGGTGTTCACGGCGCTCGGAGTCTCGCTCGGTTCGTTGGTGGCCCGCAGGCCCTACTCGCCGGCCGACAACGTCAATGCGGTGCTCTCGCTGGTCGGCTACTCGATCCCGGTGTTCTGGCTTGGCCAGATCGCGCTGCTGCTGTTCTCGCTCCAATTGGGCGTGCTGCCGACGCAAGGCATGGTGAACGTACGCGCCGGCTACCAGGGATGGGACCATGTCAAGGACGTGGCGCTGCACCTGGTGCTGCCGGCCACCGTGCTCGGCATGCGGTATCTGGCCATCAATTCCCGGCTGATGCGCGCCAGCATGATAGAGGCGCTCGGCCAGGACTACGTGGTCGCCGCGCGCGCCAAGGGGTTGCGCGAACGCACCGTGCAGTTCCATGCCTTCCGCAACGCCGTGATTCCGGTGGTGACCATTCTCGGCACCAATATCGGCGAACTGCTGTCCGGCTCGGTGCTCATCGAGATCGTGTTCGGCTGGCCCGGGCTCGGGCGGCTGATGTACGACGCCATCTTCGCGCGGGACTACCCGGTGCTCATGGGGTTGTTCGTCTTCATTTCGGTCGGCGTCGTGATCGCCAATCTGGTCACCGACGTCGCCTATGGGGCGCTCGATCCGCGGGTGCGCCGGACGTGAACCTGGACGCGCTCTGGTATGCCTTCCGCAAGAACCGGCCGGCGGTGGTGGGCCTGGCGGGGCTCAGCGCCATGGTGCTGCTGGCGCTATTCGCCGCGTTGCTTGCGCCGGCGGATCCCATGGCGATGGGCGGCGCGTCGCTGCAGGCGCCCACCTGGCTGCACCTGATGGGAACCGACGATCTTGGCCGCGACTCGCTCAGCCGCTTCCTGTTCGGCGCGCGGGTTTCGCTGACCGTCGGGGCGTTGGCGGCGGCGACCTCCTGCACGATCGGCATCTGCGTCGGCGCGACCGCCGGGTATTTTGGCGGCTGGACCGATCAGGTGCTGATGCGGTCGGCGGAGTTCATGGAGGTCATTCCGCGGTTTTTCCTCGCCATCCTCATCGTGGCCCTGTTCGGGGCGAGCGTGTTCATCATCATCGGCGTCATCGGGTTGCTGAGCTGGCCACAGATCGCCCGCCTCACCCGCGGCGAGTTCCTGACGCTGCGCGAACGGGAATATGTGGTGGCCGCGCGCGCGATCGGCATCGGCGACGGCAACCTGATCTTCGGCGAGATCCTGCCCAATGCGGCGCCGCCGCTGATCGTCATGGCAACGCTGCAGGTCTCCACGGCAATTCTGCTGGAGGCGGGGCTGAGCTTTCTCGGGCTCGGCGACCCGACGCGGCCGAGCTGGGGCCTGATGCTCAACAATGCGCAGCCGTTCATTCGCACGGCCTGGTGGCTGGCGTTCTTTCCGGGCATCGGCATCTTCCTCACCGTTGCGGCGCTGAACCTCGTGGGCGATGGGCTGGGCGACGTTCTCAATCCTCGCCTGCGCGGCCGGTAGGGCGCCAATGAGCGCGCCGCTGATCGAAATCGAAGGGCTGCGGATTCAGATCCGCACGCGCGAGGCCACGATGATCGCGGTCGACGGCGTCGACCTCACGATTGCGCCGGGCGAGGCGGTGGGGTTGGTGGGCGAATCCGGGTGCGGGAAATCGCTCACCGCCCTCTCGATCCTGCGGCTGGTGCCGCCGCCGGCCGTGAGCATCGTCGGCGGCCGGATCAGTTTCCAGGGGCGCGATCTGCTGGGCCTGTCTGCATCGGCCATCCAGGATATCCGCGGCAGCGATATCGCGATGATCTTCCAGGACCCGATGACCTTCATGAATCCGGTGTTCACCGTCGAGCGCCAGATCGGCGAGGCCATCCGCCGCCATACGACGCTCAACGCCGCGGCGCGGGCGCGGCGGGTGCGGGAGTTGCTGGCGAAGGTGCAGATACCCGACCCCGAACGCGTGGCGCGGAGCTATCCGCACGAGCTTTCCGGCGGCATGCGCCAGCGGGTGCTGATCGCCACCGCGCTGAGTTGCGAACCCAAGCTGATCATCGCCGACGAGCCGACGACCGCGCTCGACGTGACCATCCAGGCGCAGATCCTCGATCTGCTCGGCGAGTTGGTCGAAGAGGCCGGCATTTCGCTGCTGCTGATCACCCACGACATGGGCGTGGTGGCCGGGCTGTGCGAGCGCGTGTACGTGATGTATGCAGGCAGGATCGTCGAAAGCGCCGATGTGCGGAGGTTGTTCGCCACGCCGCGGCACCCCTACACGGCGGGACTGCTGCGCTCCGTGCTGCGCCATGACGAGCACCGCGGCGAACTGGTCGCGCTCGAAGGCAATGTGCCCGACCTGGCCAATCCGCCGGCCGGCTGCCGCTTCTGCGCGCGGTGTGCGCAGGCGCTCGACCGGTGCGCCGGCCAGGCGCCGCCCTGGGTTGCCTTCGAGGGGGGCGCGGGCGCGGCCTGCTGGCTCTACGCCACCCAAAACGCCGGCTCATGCTGATGGACACCGCGCTGGTCAGCGTCGAGGGCCTGACCAAGGTTTATGAAGGGGCGGGCCTGTTCGGGCGCCGGCGCTGGAGCGTGCAGGCGGTTTCCGATGTCAGCTTCACGATCCGCCGGGGCGAGACGTTTGCCCTTGTCGGAGAGTCGGGATGCGGCAAGTCCTCGATCGCGCGGCTGGTGCTGCGGCTGATGGAACCGACCGCGGGCCGCATCTGCTTCGCCGGGGAACCGCTTGCCGCGATGAACCGGACGCAACTGAAGGCGCAACGCCGGCGCATGCAGATCGTGTTCCAGGACCCGATGGCCTCGCTCAATCCGCGCAAGACGATCGGGCACATCCTCGGCCAGCCGCTGGCGGTGCATCGCGGCGGCCGGCCGGCGCATTATCTGGACGAGATCCACCAGGCGCTGGACCTCGTCGGACTCCGCCCGCCCGAGCAATTCATCCGCCGCCTGCCGCACGAATTCAGCGGCGGGCAGCGGCAGCGGATCGCGATCGCGCGGGCCCTGATGCTGCGGCCGGAGCTGATTGTCGCCGACGAGCCGGTATCGGCGCTCGACGTTTCCATCCGCGCGCAGATCCTGGCGTTGATGAAGCGCCTGCAGGGGGAGCTTGGCCTCACCTATCTGTTCATCACGCACGACCTCGGCGTGGTGCGCTCGATCGCGCATCGGGTGGCGGTGATGTATCTCGGCAAGATCGTCGAGATCGGCGACGTCGCGTCCATCTTCGTGGCGCCCCGGCATCCGTATACGGCTGCCCTGCTGTCGGCTTCGCCGATCCCGGATCCGCAGGTGAGCTGGCGCCACCGGCGCATCGTCCTGAAAGGCGATGTGCCTTCGCCGGCCAACCCGCCGTCGGGCTGCCGGTTCCATCCGCGCTGTCCCGCGGCGATGCCGCTCTGCGGCACGGTCGCACCGCCGACGCGGGAGGTGGCACCTGGCCACCTCGTCGCGTGCCATTTGAACGATGCGGCGATGGCGGCCAATGCCGCTTGCTTCAGGTCAGAAAGGACGCAGCGATGATCATCAGCGATCTGTTCGCGACCCGCATACGGTCGGGCTACTTCAACAAGGATCTCGCTGCCATCAAGGCCGGCCCGCAGGCGGACGGCTTCGCCTATCTTGGGCCGCCGGTAACGCCGGGCTTCACCGAGATCATCCAGGCCGGTGAAGGCATTTCGGTGCTGCTGGTGCTGGCGGATGGCAGCGTCGCCTTCGGCGATTGCGTCGACGTCATCCTGGCCGGCCTCGGCGGGCGCGATCCGGTGTTCCGCGCCGACGCGCATATCGGGGTGATCGAAGGCGCGCTGCGCGACCTGCTGGTCGGGCAGGACGCAAGCCGGTTTCGCCCGCTGGCCGATGCGGTCGAGGGTTTCCGCCATGCCGGCAAGCCGCTCCACACGGCCGTGCGGTATGGCGTGAGCCAGGCGTTGCTGAATGCCGCCGCGCTGGCCAACCGGCTGACCATGGCCGAGGTGGCGGCCGGCGAGTACGGCACGACCCTGCCCATGCGGCCGCTGCCGGTGCTCGCCTCGTGCCTGACGCACGACTACCTGCAGATCGACCGCATGATCATGAAGCGGGCGGAACTGCTGCCGCATTCCGCCTTCCACATCGCCGAACGCGACCTCGGCGCCAAGGGCGAGAAGTTCCTCGACTATGCGGAGTACCTGGCCAGGCGGGTGCGGGCGCTCGGCGGCGAAAGCTACCGGCCGATCATTCACCTCGACGTCTACGGCACGATCGGCGAGTTGTTCGCCATGGACCTGGACGCCGTGGTCGACTATCTCGGCAAGACCAAGGCGGCGGTGGGGGGCCTCGACCTGCTGGTGGAAACGCCGGTGCTGTGCGCCACCAAGGCCGGGCAGATCGAGGCCTTCCGGGCCCTGCGCCACAAGATCGAGGCGAAGGGCGTCGCGGTCCGCATCATCGCCGACGAATGGTGCAACACGCTGCAGGACATCCGCGAATTCGCCGAGGCCGAGGCGATCGACTTCGCCCAGGTGAAGACGCCCGACCTCGGCGGCGTCGGCAATTCCATCGAC
>CAIMEK010000864.1 GCA_903839965.1 uncultured Acetobacteraceae bacterium
ACTACGACCGCGAGAAGCTGCAGGAGCGGCTGGCCAAGTTGGCCGGCGGTGTGGCGGTGATCCGCGTCGGCGGTGCTACCGAGGTCGAGGTGAAGGATCGCAAGGACCGCGTCGACGACGCGATGCATGCGACCCGCGCCGCGGTCGAGGAAGGCATTGTGCCGGGCGGCGGCGTCGCCCTGGCCCGCGCGAGCCTGGTGCTCGCCAAGCTGAAGGCCGACAACGACGACCAACGCTTCGGCATCGAGATCGTGCGCAAGGCGACGATTACGCCGCTGCGCCAGATCGCCGAGAACGCCGGCGAGGACGGTGCGGTGATTTCCGGCAAGATCCTCGACCGTGACGAATACAACTGGGGCTTCGACGCGCAGAGTGGCGAGTTCAAGGATCTGGTGAAGGCCGGCATCATCGACCCGACCAAGGTGGTTCGGGTAGCGCTGCAGCACGCGGCTTCGGTTGCAGGCCTGTTGGTGACCACCGAGGCCATGATCGCCGAGCGGCCGGAGAAGAAAGCCGGCGGTTCGCCGGGCGGCGGCGGCATGGGTGGCATGGGCGGGATGGGCGACATGGACTACTGACGGCCCACCAGCGTGGTGCGGCGTGTTAACAAGCGCTGAACCGTGACCCCTCACCAGAACGGCAGCAGCCGACTGAATACGTGAGGGGAATTCGCAACGGCAGGGGTCCAGATCGGCACCGATCGGGACCCCGGTGAACCGCTCACTTTGTCAGCAAGTTCAAGTGGGATCCCGATTGGGCTCTAACGCAAATCTGGGCGCGACCGGATGCGGGCATGGTTGCGTTTGAGGGTTTTGACGAATGCCTCGCTGACGCCGTGCTTTCTGGGCTGCGCACCGGCGTGAAGCACGGGACGAGGGCAAGCGCGGCGGCGAAGTCTAACGTCCCACGGACGGTGTAGGCTGAGCAGTTGTCGGCCAGCCATTGCACGGGCTGGAGTGCCGGCGGGGCTTTGCAGCGAGGCTCGACGCACGCGAACATCAGATAGCGCACCATCTGGCCGCTGCTGCCACCGGAGCTGGCCTGCCAGGCGATGATCTGGCGATCATGGTGTCACATGGGAGTTCCGGGGGAAGCTGTTCTGCTGGACGTCTGATCATCGTGTCTGCAACAAAACTCAACTGGCGATCCGCTAAATTCGATTGACGCGACCGGGGACCGCGGAGGATGTAAGTCATCGTTCGGCTGCAAGCCGACGATCAATTCGGGAAGAACGCAAATGGCAGCCCAGAAAATCATCATCACCTGCGCGGTTACCGGTGCTTCGGCGACACCTTCGATGTCCCCTTACCTGCCGGTCACGCCGGATCAAATCGTTGAGCAATCCATCGCCGCCGTGCAGGCTGGCGCAGCGATCGTCCACCTCCACGCGCGCGATCCGCAGGATGGTCGGCCGACGAACGCGCCGGAAGTCTGGGAGCAGTTCGTGCCGAGAATCCAGGCCAGATGCGATGGCATCATCAACATGTCCGCTTCGCTGGGCCCGACCGCCGAATCCCGCGTGCAAGCGGCGTTGAAGTTGCGGCCTGAGATCGCGACCGTCATTGTTGGCTCGATGAACTACGGCAACTTCAAGAGGGCGCGGGAGCAGGGCGTCGGCCCGGAGCAAATCGCCAAGTTCAAGTACCAGTGGGAAAAGGACTCCTTCGACGCCGAACACAGCTACAACAAGATCACATCGAACAGCTTCAAGACGATCGACCAGATGATTGCGGCGCTGATCGACAACGATATCGTCATGGAATTCGAGATTTTTGACGTCGGCCATCTCTACATCCTGGAACATCATCTCAGCCGCAGGCCCGTCAAGGGAAAGATCGTCGTCCAGTTCCTGACCGGAATTCTCGGCGGTATTCCCTCCGACATCGAGCATCTGTTGCACCTGAAGCATACCGCGGAGCGGCTGTTCGGGGAGCAACTCGTGCTGTTCCTCCACGGGACCAGCGTCGTGAATATCCGTTCGGCGACTTATGGCGGGCTGATGGGCGTCAACGTGCGGGTGGGGCAGGAAGACAATCTGTTCGACCGTCCCGGCAAGCTGTTCAAGAGCAATGCCGAGCAGGTGGCGAAGATCAAACGGGTGTTCGAAGAACTGAACATCGCCACCGCAACGCCCACGGAAGCGCGACAAATGCTGGGTTTGCCGCCGCGTTGAAGCCGTCGTCACTGGGCAGGCGGGACCCGAGTGCGGCCCACCTGTCCAGTGGCTCCCTGGCCCTATCTATGGGCCCGGCGACATGCCTTCCGTCCGGCGACCATAGCCAGCGGCGAGCACCGCGATGGCGGAAATGACCGGCCCCAACGCCAGGCAGAGCAATGCCACGTTGTTGCTGCCGGTCGCATCCCTTACCAGCCCGAATACCGACGGTCCGAACCACCCGCCCAACTGGCCCACCGCATTGATCATGGCTATCCCGCCCGCTGCGGCGGTGCCGGTGAGCAGGTAGCTGGGCATCGCCCAGAAGACCGGCTGGGTGGCGTACTGGCCCATCGTCGCGAAGGTGAGCGCGACCATCACCAGGACGGGGTGGCCGGTGCCGATGACGACGCAGGCAGCCATCCCTGCCGAGACCAGCAACCATGCGGCCGCCGCGTGCCGGGAACGCTCGCCGGTGCGGTCAGAATGCCAGCCCCAGTAGTTCAGGGCCACCAGAGCGAACACGAACGGCACCGCGCTGACCACCCCTATCCAGTTGGTGGGCACCCCGAGCCCCTTGACGATCAGCGGCATGAAGAACGTCACGCCCAAGCCCGCCGTGGTGCTGCCGAAATTGGCAATCGTCAGCAGCCATACCCTCGGGTTGCAGAACATCTCGGCGAGCGAAAACTTGCGGACCGCCTCCTGCTGTGCCTTTTCCGAAGCCAGTCGCTCGCTCAGCCAGGTCCGCTGCTCTGGCCTGAGCCAGGCCGCCTCGGTCGGTCGGTCGGTCAGCAACTTCCACGTCACTGCCGCCATGATAATCGGTGGCACTGCCTCGATCAGGAATAGCCACTGCCAGCCCCGTAGCCCGAGTGCTCCACCCAGGTGCAGCAACAGCCCCCCGATCGGTGGCCCGATGACCAGCGAAGTTACGACGGCGGAACAGAATATCCCCAGCATCCGTGATCGGTAACTGGCGGGGAACCACCAGGTCAGATACAGCACGACCCCCGGGAAGAACCCGGCCTCGGCCAACCCGAGGATGATGCGAATGGCGTAGAAGCTCCAGTCGTTCCACACGAAGGCGGTCAGCCCGGCCACGATGCCCCAGGTGAGCATGATACGGGCGAGCCAGCGCCGCGCTCCAACCACGTTGAGGATCAGGTTGCTCGGTATCTCGCCCAGGAAGTAGCCCAGGAAGAAGAGTCCGGCACCGAAACCGAACACCGCATTCGAAAACCCCAGATCCGGGTTCATGGTTGGTGCCGCCATGCCCACATTCGTGCGGTCAAGGAAGGCACAGAACATACCGAGCATGAGCAGCGGCAGTAGCCGCCAACCGACGCGCTTGATGGTTTCTCGCTCGATCGGGTCGACGGCGCGCAGAGTTGGTGCACGTGCGTCCACGGTTGTTTCCTCCTCGCCCAGCGCCGGTTGTCGGCAAGCGTGAGTTTACAGACCCTGCGAGCTTCGCCGCCCTTGTCGGACCAGTGCCGAAACGGAGTATGTGCTGCCAACAGATTGGAGGCAACGAAGAT
>CAIMEK010000865.1 GCA_903839965.1 uncultured Acetobacteraceae bacterium
GACAGCCCGCGGTTGCGTCGCCCGCTGCCGCGCGCGCTCAGCCGCCCGCAGGCGCGGGCCGTGGCGGAGGACATCGGCGAGGAGAGCGACGACGCCGCCATGCAGGCGCGCAACGTCGCCCTGTTCACCCTCCTGTACGGCTGCGGCCTGCGCATTTCCGAGGCGCTATCGCTGGATGTGCGCGACGCGCCGCTGCCGGGCGGGGAGGCGCCGCTGCGGGTGCTCGGCAAGGGCGACAAGACGCGGATCGTGCCGGTGCTGGCGGTGGTGCGCGCCACCATCGGCGCGTGGCTGCGCCGCCACCCCGCCCCCGACCCGGCGTCGCCGCTGTTCACCGGGGCGCGCGGCGCGCGGCTGAACCCGGCAGTGGCGCAGCGGACGATGCGCGATTTCCGCCGCCACAACGGCCTGCCGGAACACGCCACGCCGCATGCGCTGCGGCATTCCTTCGCCACCCACCTGCTGGCCGGCGGCGCCGACCTGCGCTCCATCCAGGACCTGCTGGGCCATGCCAGCCTGTCCACCACGCAGCGCTACACCTCGGTGGACGAGGCTGGCCTGCTGGCGGTGTGGCACCGCACCCACCCGCGCGGGTGATCGCGCCAGCCGCTGCAATTGGCGCCCGTCGAAAAAAGTTGATAAACTCCGACAGACGAAACCGAAGCAGGCAGCGGGAGGGCAGGCTTGTGACTGGCTCCGACCGTGCGGCGCACGGCCTGAACATCCGCCAACGCCTGACGCTGATCGTGCTTGCCGTGGCCGTGCCGATGCTGCTGTTGTCGGCGGCCGTGGTCTGGCGGCTCGACCTGCGCGAGCGCGAGGTCCGGCGCGATGCCATCATGTATGCCGCCCGCGCCAACCTGAGTGCGGTCGATGCGCAACTCGGCAAGTACGTCGCGGTCGCCCAGGTGCTGGCCGCGTCGCCGTCGCTGCAGCAGGGCGACCTCGTTGCCTTCCGTGCGGAAGCCGCGCGGGCCATGCCTGGGCTGTCCGGACCTTGGGTGTCGCTCGCCGATACGCACGGACAGCAGGTGGTCAACACCCTGGTCGCGGCCGGACAGCCGCTTCCTGGTGTTAATCCGGAGGTACTGGACGACGAGGATCGCGCCTTCGCAACCAGGCAGGTCCAGATCTCGAGCGTGGTCATCGGGCCGGTCGCGAAAATCCCGGTCATCTCCGTTGGAGTACCGGTCTTGCGCGCCGGCGAGCCGGCCTACTTTCTCATGATCGGCGCCGACGTGAATGCGTTCCGCGGTCTGCTCAACAGCCAGCGTATTCCCGAGGGCTGGCTGGCGGGCGTGATGGACCGCAGCGGCAGATTTATCGTTCGATCGCTCGATCACGATCGCTGGGTTGGCAAGCTGGCCTCGCCGGGCTGGCGTGCCGTGATTGACCGCGAGGGTTGGTTCGACATCACCTCGGTCGAGGGTGACGTCTATATGGTAGCGACCCTGATCTCTCCGTTGAGCGGATGGGTGCTCGGGACTGCCGCGAAAACTGAAGTATTCGAGGCGCCGATTCGGCGGATCATTGTCATCGTGAGCCTCGCGGGCTTGCTGGTGACGCTGCTGAGCGTTCTGCTCGCCGTTTGGGTCGCGCGCCGGATCACGCTGCCGATCAGCGCCCTGGCAAGCAGCGCCATGGTGCTGCGCGCTCGCGCGCCGATGACGTTCTCGCCGACGAGGGTGCCGGAAATCGACCAGGCGCTGGGCGCGCTGGCCACGGCGTCGCGGGAAATGCTCGCGCACGAGACGCAACTGGAGAACAGCGAGGAGCGGCTGCGGGCCGTGGTCGACACGGCTGTCAACGCCATCCTGGTCATCGACGAGCACGGCACCGTGCAATCCCTCAACCCGGCGGCCGGGCGCATCTTCGGCTACCAGCCCGGCGAGGTGGTGGGCAACAACGTGGCCATGCTGATGCCCGAGCCCGACCGGAGCGCGCATGACGGCTATCTCCATGCCTACCGCAAGAGCGGGCAAGCCAAGGTTATCGGCGTCGGCCGCGAGGTGCAGGGACGGCGCAAGGACGGCACGATTTTTCCGGTCGACCTCTCGGTTGCCGAGTGGCGCGTGCAGGGAACGCGCTACTTCACCGGCATCATCCGCGACATCACCGAGCGCAAACGGGCGGAAGAGCATATCCGCATGGTCATGCGCGAACTGTCGCACCGGACCAAGAACGTGCTGGCTGTGGTGCAGGCAATGGCATGGAAAACCGCACGGACGAGCACCGACCTGGAGGATTTCGAGGACCGCTTCGCCAGCCGGGTGCAGGCGTTGGCCTGCTCGCACGACCTGTTGACCGAGGGCGAGTGGCAGGGCGTGCAACTGGAGGACCTGGTGCGCGGCCAGCTGCACATGTTCGGGGCGGACAAGGTCCTCGACATGCACGGGCCCGACCTCCTGTTGCGGCCCGAGGCCGCCCAGAGCCTGGGTCTCGCGCTGCACGAACTCGCCACCAACGCCTCGAAATACGGCGCGCTCACGCGCCCGGCCGGCAGGGTCAAGGTCAGTTGGGGCATCGATGAGCAAGACGCCGCCGCGCCGCGCTTCTGGATGCGCTGGCGCGAGAGCGGCGGCCCCGAGGTGGTTCCGGCGAAACGTACCGGGTTTGGCCACATCGTCATCACCGACATGACCTGCAAGGCGCTGCAGGGCGAGGCGGCCGTCGAATTCAACCCGGATGGGTTCTCCTGGCAACTGAGCGCCCCCGCGGACGCTTGTTTCGTTGACGAACTTCGATAGGATGCGTTCGATTGCGAGGAGCTCATGACCGCAGACCTGCAAGGTTGCCGGGTTCTCGTGGTTGAAGACGACGCCCTGCTGGCACTTGTCTACGACGAGTTCCTCCAGGATGCCGGCGCCGATGTCGTCGGTCCGGCGGCAACCGTCGCCGAGGGCGGCAAGCTCGCCGAAGCCAACGGAATATCGGTCGCCCTCCTCGATGTTCGTCTCGGCGACGCCGAGGTCTGGCCGGTCGCGCGGATTCTCGCCGGCAAGGGCGTGCCCTTCGTTTTCTGCACGGGTCACTTCAGTTCCGGCAGCATTCCGGCGGAATGGTCCGGTCGGCCCGTGCTGACCAAGCCGGTGCGGCCGACGCAGGTGGTTGCCGCCCTGGTCAAGGCGCTGGCCTCCGGGGATCCCGAACCGGGCTGAGCGGGCGGATCGGCGCCGGCCTTGCCAAGGCGGCGAAACAAGTATGCCATCTCCGCCATGAACCTGCGCCAGATGGAGGTGTTCCGCGCCGTCATGGAGTCCGGCTCCGTCACCGGCGCCGCCCGCCAGCTCAACATCTCCCAGCCCGCCGTCACCGGCCTGCTGCGCCACACCGAGGACAATCTCCGCTTCCGCCTGTTCGAGCGCATCCGCGGCCGCCTCGAACCCACCCCGGAAGCCCGCGCCCTCTACGCCCAGGTCACCCAGGTGTTCGACCGCGTCGATGCGACGAACCGCGTCGTCGCCGGCCTGCAGGACAGCCGCCTCGGCACGCTCGACATCGTCGCCATCCCCGCCCTCGGCGTCACTTTGCTGCCGTCCGCCATCGGCACCTTCCTGGTGCGCCACCGCGACAGCCGGCTGCGCTTTCACATGCGGCCGCGCCAGGAAATGATGGAGCAGATCGCCAGCGGCGCCGCCGACCTCGGCTTCGGGTTCCTCTCCCCCGTCTCGCCCCGCGTCGCCGCCCGCGAACTGCTGCGCGCCGACCTGGTCTGCATCATGCCGCGCGGCCACCCGCTGGCCGAGAAGCCGAGCGTCTCGGTGGACGACCTCGCGCCCTGGCCGATCATCGCCTACACCAGCGCCCAGGGCCTCTCGCCGATCATCAATGCCATCCTCGCCGAGGCGCGGCTCGCCATTACCCCGGCCGTTGAGGTCGGGCTGGTCATCAATGCCTGGTCGATGGTGGCCCAGGGCGCCGGCATCGCCATCGTCGACCCGCATTCCGGCTACCGCGAGCTGTTTCCCGGCGTCGAGGTGCGCCGCTTCACCCCGGCGGTGCCGCTCGGGCTGGAAGTGCTGCAGGCCCAGGACCGGCCGCTCTCACGCCTGGCCACCGCCTTCCTGCGCCACTGCGAACGCTTTCTGAGCGCGACCTGAAACGCGGCGGCGGACGAACCAGGTCAGGCCGCCTCGCCGGGCAGCCAGCGCGACAGAAGTTCGCCGCAGCGGCGCTGGGCGCGATGGAAGCGCGCATGGTCGGCCAGCCGGCGGTCGAGGAACGCCAGCGCCGCTGCGTCATCGCCGCTGTCGTCATGCAGCCAGAACAGCAGGGTGGAGGTGGTGATCGCGCCCAGGATCAGCCGCTTGCTGTACCAGGCCCAATCGGCGGAACGGTCGCCGGCGGCATACCAGATGGCGTCCACCGTGCGCGCCAGCGCGCGCGTGGCCGGCCGGGCGTTGCCGGGCAGCGCCAGCACCGCCGCCGCCCGCCGCACCGCCTCCCGCCAGGGCCGCGCCTCCGCCAGTCGCAGCGCCACCGCCAGCCGCACCCGTTGGCCCAGGTGCAGTGCGGCGAGGTCATGCGCGGCGAGCGCCGCTTCCATGCGGCGGTCCGCAAGGTCGATCCAGGCTTCCACCAGCTCCGCCGCGCCGCCGGCGAACAGAACCTCGCCGTGAAGCGGATCGGCGCCGATATCCACCAACCCGGCCCGCAGCGCCGCGCGCGTCCAGCCCAGCCGCGCCACGTGCGGCAGCATCGCCGCCAGCGCCGCGTCGCGCTCCGCCGAGCGTTCCGGCGGCGCGATCATGTCTGTCCCTCGGGCGCCGCCGCCGCCGCCCGGGCGGCATCGGCGCGGGCC
>CAIMEK010000866.1 GCA_903839965.1 uncultured Acetobacteraceae bacterium
CCGGCGGCCTATTTCGCCACGCTGCCGGTGAAGGCGGTAACGGCGGCGCTGCGGGCGGCCGGATTGCCGGCCGGGGTTTCCAACACCGCCGGCACGCATCTGTGCAACCACACGCTGTATCTGCTCGGGCACCTCGCCGCCACCGAATATCCGGGCATGCGCACCGGGTTCCTGCACCTGCCGGCGTTGCCCGAGCAGGCCGCCAGCCATCCCGGCCAGCCCAGCATGGCGACGGCGACGATGGTGACGGCGCTGAAGGTGGCGATCGCGGCGGTCCGCGCGAACGAGACCGATCTACGGGTGAGCGAAGGGGCGACGCACTGACTCAGACCGTGCGCGCGGCCGCGCCCAGCCCGCCGTAGAGCGCGCCGACGCGCGCGAACCAGCCGGCGACGGGATCGTCCGCGGCGAGCAAAGCGAACGAACTGACGCAGCGCGGCCATTGCAGCGTGCCGAACAGGATGTGGTCGGCATAGCTCGGGCCGTCGCCGCCCAGGAAGGCTTGCGCGCCCAGCACCAGCCGCACCGGCGTCAGCAGCGCCCGCCAGGCCTCCAGCCGCCCCTCGCGGCCCTCGACCACCGCCTCCAGCGTGGCGCCCAGGTTGCGCTCGCGGCTGGTGCGGAAATAGTCGCGGTCCTGCGGCGCCAGCACGGCGAAGATGTCGCGCAGGATCATGCGGGAAATGCCCGGGTGCAGGCCGCTGTCGCCCCAGGCGTTGATGAAGCGGGCATGCGCCCGTCCGCCGACACCGCGGAACAGGCTGGGCCGGTCGGGATAGGTATCCTCCAGGTACTCGGCGATTGCCCAGGAATCGCTCACCACGCGCTCGCCGTCGACCAGAACCGGCACGCGGCCCTGGCCGGAGAACGCCAGCCGGTCCTTTTCGGTGAACCGCCAGGGCACGGTTTCGACGGCCAGCCCCTTGTGGGCCAGGGCCATTTTCGTGCGCCAGCAATATGGGCTGAAGCGCAGCGCCGGGTCGGCGCCGGCGAGGTCGTACAGGGTGATGGGCATGCTTTCGCTCCCGCGGATCGGCGCGGAAGCCTATCGACTTCACGTGGCCGCGTCACTCGGCAGGTTGGCTCAGCGCCGCCACGGCGGCCAGCGCCTCGGCCGGCTCCATGCGCAGATGCGGCCGCGGATCGACCCGGGCGAAGGCGATGCGCCCGTCCGGCGCGATCACGTAGCCGGCCGGCATCGGCAATTCCCAGCCGGGCACGCCGTTGATGGCGGGCAGGTCGTGGCCGAGCCGGCGATACACCGCCTGCACCTCGGGCGGCAGCGCGATCACCAGCCCAAAGCGCCGGGCCACTGCGTTGTCGCGGTCGGTGAGCACCGGGAACGGCATCCACGAGCAGTCCGCGGTCCAGGCGCGCTGCTGGCCCGCCTCCGGCGAAATGGCGAGCACTTCGGTATCGTGCATGCGCAACGCCCGGTATTTGCGGGCCAGGGCGCGCAGGGCCAGCGTGCAGTACGGGCACCAGCCGCCGCGGAAGAAACTCAGCACCACCGGGCCGCGCGCCAGCACGTCGTGCAAGGCCAGCATGCGTCCGTCGCGGTCCGGCAGGGTGAAATCGGGCGCCTGCGCACCGACCTGCAAGGCCGCGCCGGCGGCGCCGCGTTCGATCAGGTCATCGGAATATCGCTGCAGCACGGCGACGAGCTTCGGATCGGCCCGCTCCAGCATTCCTCCGCGGAAGGCTTCGAGCTGTCGCGCCAGGGTCTCCACGGCCCTCTCCTTCTGTGTGCGCGCATCCTGCGCCTGCTCCCTCCGACCGTAACGCATCGTTGACCGGAAGATTGACCGGAATATCGTCCATGCGGTCGCGGGTGTGAATGGGCGGCGTGGTGATCATATTCATGCGTAAATCTATGAGGTGGCCATGGACGTGCTCGGGGCGTTCCGAACCTTCATCCGCGTCGCCGAAACCGGCAGCTTTTCCGCGGTGGCGCGCGAGGTGGGCGCCACGCAACCCGCCATTTCGCGCCAGGTGGCCGCTCTGGAGGCGCATCTGGGCGCCCGCCTGGTGCAGCGCAGCACCCGCAGCCTGACGCTGACCGAGGACGGCCGCGACCTGCTGGGACACGCGCGGCTGGTGCTGGATGCGGTGGAGCAGGCCGAGGCGGCGATCGGACGGCAGCGGATCGCCCCGGTCGGGCTGGTGCGGCTGGGCTGCCCCGCTTCGTTCGGGCGGCTCTACGTCGCGCCGCGGATCGGCACACTGCTGGAACGCTATCCGCAACTCTCGGTCGAACTGGTGATCGCCGACGACGTGGTGGACATGGTGCAGGAACGGCTGGACCTGACGCTGCGCGTGGGGGCGATCAGCGATGCCTCGCTGGTGGCGCGGCGGGTGGGATCGACCGTCTCGATCGCGGTCGCCGCGCCGGACTACCTCGAACAGCACGGCGAACCCGCGCATCCCGCCGACCTCGAAAGCCACGACTGCGTGCTGTTCACCCGGCTGGCCGACCCGCACACCTGGACCTTCGGCGGCGCGGACGGCGACGTGCCGGTGCACGTGTCGGGACGGTTGCGCACGGACAGCGTCGAGGCGATGGCGGAGGCGGTGCTGGCGGGCGTCGGCATCGGGCTGGTGCCGAGCTGGATGCTGCACGACGCGGTGCAAACGGGTCGGCTGCGGGCGCTGTTGACGGACTGGCGGCCGAGCCGGCGGCCGATCTCGGTGGTCTACCCGTCGCGCCGCTTCCTGGCGCCGCGGACGCGGGTGGTGATCGACTTCCTGGTCGACGAGTTCCGGCTCGATCCGGTCATTTCGGCCTACGGGGTGGGCTGACCCGGTCGCATCGGGCGGGTCGCGTTCAGCCCGGCCGGTAGGCTTCGGGATCGATCGTGCCGCTGACGATGAGGGTCGCCTTCCCTTCGGCGGTAATCGTTCCGTCCGGCAGGGCGATGGTTCCCGCCATTTCGATCAGCTTGCCGCGTTCCCTGACGACCCATCCGCTGACAGTGAGCTGCTGCCCCAGGGGAGTCGGGCGGCGAAACCGCGTCTCGAGGCGCGCCGTCACCGCTTTCAGGCCCCGCACGCAATGGTAGCGTCCCATGACCTCATCGAGCAGCGTGCTGATGATGCCGCCGTGCAGCGTTCCCTCGTAGCCCTGGTGCTGCGGGCCCGGCACGAAAAACGACATGTATTTTCCGTCGCTTTCGGCAAACTCCATTTTCAGCCCGATCGGATTGGCCTTGCCGCAGGCGAAGCACCAGTCGTTGCGGACTTCCTCAACCATGGCTGCGCGCCTTTCCTGAACTTCGAGCCGCTTCGCATGGCCTCTACTCCCGGCCGGGATTCCCCATCAACCGCGTGGGCCGCCCGACATGGCGTTTCCTGGCCGACGCGTTCCGGCTGGACCTGGCCATTTCGCCCTGCGGCATCGGGTGATTAACGCCCGATTGACGGGCAATTTCAGTCGCCACCGCAACGATGGCGCGTATATCTGACCGCAATGACCATCGCCCGTGTGCAGTCCTTCGCCTTTTCCGGCATCGAGGCGGTGCCGGTTGAAGTGCAGGTGCAGATTTCTTCCGGTTTGCCTGCATTCCTGGTCGTCGGCCTGCCCGACAAAGCCGTGGGCGAAGCGCGCGAGCGCGTGCGGGCGGCGCTGACCGCCATGGGCCTGTCGCTGCCGCCCAAACGGGTGCTGATCAACCTCGCCCCGGCCGACCTGCTGAAGGAAGGCAGCCATTTCGACTTGCCCATCGCGCTCGCCGTGCTGGCGGCGATGGACGTGCTGCCGCGCGAGGAAGTGGCCGAGTTCGCGGCCCTCGGCGAACTTTCGCTCGACGGCTCGCTGAACCCGGTGGCCGGCGTGCTGCCCGGCGCGATCGGCGCCTCGACGCGCGGGCTGGGGCTGATCTGCCCGGCCGCCCTTGGCGGCGAGGCCGCCTGGGCCGGCCAGATCCGCGTGCTCGCGCCGACCGACCTGCTGGCGCTGATCAACCATTTCCGCGGCATCCAGGTGCTCACCCCGCCCGAGCCGGCCGGGGTTGCCGAAGCCGGGCGCATGCCCGACCTCGCCGAGGTGCGCGGCATGGAATCGGCGCGCCGGGCGCTGGAGATCGCCGCCGCCGGCAGCCACAACATGCTGCTGGTCGGCCCGCCGGGCTCGGGCAAGTCGATGCTGGCCGCCCGGCTGCCGGGCCTGCTGCCGGACCTCACGCCGATGGAGGCGTTGGAGGTGTCGATGATCCACTCGGTGGCCGGCATGCTGGACGGCGGCCGCCTGGTGATGCGCCCGCCGTTCCGCGAGCCGCACCACACCGCCTCGCAGGCGGCGCTGACCGGCGGCGGCCAGCGCGCCCGACCCGGCGAGGCCAGCCTCGCGCATCGCGGCGTGCTGTTCCTCGACGAGTTGCCGGAATTTCCCCGCCAGTCGCTCGATTCACTGCGCCAGCCCATGGAAAGCGGCCATACCACGGTGGCGCGGGCGGCCGCGCACGTCACCTACCCGTCGCGCTTCCTGCTGATCGCGGCGATGAACCCGTGCCGCTGCGGCTATCTCGGCGATGCGTCGCGCGAATGCGGCCGGGCGCCGCGCTGCGCCGAGGAGTACCAGAACCGGCTGAGCGGGCCGCTGCTCGACCGCATCGATTTGTCCATCGCCGTGCAGCCGACCTCGCCGGTGGAGTTGTCGCGGGCGCCCCCCGGCGAGTCGAGTGCGGTGGGGGCCGCCCGGGTGGCCGCGGCGCGCCGCGCGCAGGCCGGGCGCGCCG
>CAIMEK010000867.1 GCA_903839965.1 uncultured Acetobacteraceae bacterium
GCAGACGTCGACCGCGGAGAGAACCGTGACCTTGGTACGGCGACAACAGCAGCAAGCAAGAAGCAGTTGACAGAGGAGGCGCGATTAGAGAACGGCCCCTCGGATGCAAGAGCAAAATCGATAAATCTGGCGGGCGGGTCGATTGCGATCATGTGTCCGGCCTGTTGACGTGGCGCCATGACCGCTGGCCCAGATGGGGTCCGCGATCCAGTCCCAAGCAATGATGCGGCTTTGCAAGCCGTGGTACGGAGCGGGTTTTCTGGATCGTGGGTTCGACCGATCGTCATCTCGTTCAGCTCTTTCACCCCGGCATCGACGCGCGGTTCAGGCGATGAGCGGCGTCGACCACCCCGCTTTGCCACGCGTCATCGTGACCCATGCTGCATGGGCCATCTCGTTGCTCAATCACGGCCAAAACCTCGTGGCGGTTCGATCGCCTGGAGTTCGGAGAGATCGAGATCGACAATCGCCCGCAAGGCCTCGGCCGTGGCGCTGTCTTGTTGATTGTCGGGCAACGCGTCCAGCCAGGCGCCATACTCGGCCCGCATGTCAACGAGCCCGGTGATGGCGTCATTCCATCGTTGGATCCGGCTGCGCCGGTCGGCAGGACGGCGTGTGCGGATGACGGGTACGTCGGCTGCGTGCGCGGCACGATAGCGGGTCTGACGTTCGGCGCCGGTCATCGGTGTTCCACCGATCGGTGAACGGGGCATGGTTCCACTCCATGGCGTTACGTGACGAAACCACGGTCATGCCGGAACCGCCCCGGCGGCGGCCGGCGGGCGCCGGTACGCCTCGCCGCTCGTCATCATCGCCCAGGCCATGCGGACCATCTTGTTGGCGAGTGCCACAGCGGCGAGTTTGCGCGGCTTGCGTGGAGCAGAGACCGCAACCAGTCCGTCATCTGCCGGCTACCCGGCCGCATGGCGGCATTGATCAGCGAGGTGGCGCCAGAGACGAGCAAGACGCGCCATCGTTCATTGCCTGCCCGGCTGATCCCGCCCAATCGCTGTTTGCCGCCGGTCGAACGGTCCTTCTGTGTCGGACCAGCCCACGCGGCCAGGTGCCGACCCGATTCAAACGTCGCCGGATCGATCTCAACCGCCAGCGTCAACGCAGTGACCGGACCCACGCCGGAGATTGCGGCCAGACGCAGGCTCACCGCGTTGGCTTTGTGTGCGGCGGTCAGTTTGGCGTCGATTTCCTTGATCCGGGCGTCGAGATCCTCGATCTGTCGGCCCAGCAGGACGGCCATGTCTTTGGCCTCGGGTGGGATGGAAGCCTCCTGTTCAATAGCGGTCAGCAGCGGGCCGATCTCACCGAGCCCCTTGCCGGCAATCACGCCGAATTCGGCGGCGTGACCACGCAACGTGTTGACCAGCAGGGTCCGCTGACCCACCAGGGTTTCCCGTACCTTCAAAACCATGCCCTGGGCCTGTTGCGTCACAGACTTCACCGGCACGAAATGCATGCCGGGCCGCCCGGCCGCCTCGCAGATCGCCTCGGCATCATTGCGGTCGTTCTTGCTGCGTTTGACGTAAGGTTTGACATATTGGGGCGGGATGAGACGCACCTCATGGCCGAGCGCGGCCAGCTCGCGGGCCCAATGGTGCGCGCCGCTACAGGCTTCCATGGCGATTTCGGTGGAAGGAAGCAGATCATCTGCGCGCGACGGAGATTGATCCGCAGCACCGGCCGGTCTTGCTGATCGATGCCGTGCAACGTGAACACGGCCTTGGACGTGTCGATGCCGATGCGTTTATATTGGGTCATGGACGGCTCCGGTCTGGGTTCCTCACAGCCCCAGTTCTGGCACGCAATGCCGTGGGGCCGTCCACCCCAACAATGAAGATGAGACATCGCCCTGCGGGGAAATTAGACTTGAGGGCACTGAAGGATCATCGCGGCCATGCCCATGCTTCTCACCCAGATCAACGCAGCGACCGGCGACGGCACGAAGGGAGGTCGTAGGCCGACAGTCGTGCCGTCGCCGGACGCTGCGTCGCCTGAATTATCCAACCGCCCCCGGCGCCGGATTTTCACGGTGCAGGACAAGCTGCGCATCCTGGCCGGTACCGATCGTGCTGCTGAGACCGGCGGGATTGGCACCATCCTGCGTCGCGAGGGCCTCTATTCCTCGACCTTGACCGACTGGCGCAGGCGGCGCGATGCCGGGGCCTTCGGCGCGCTGGTCCCGGGCAAGCGCGGCCGCAAGACCATCGAAGCCAACCCGCTGGCAGCCGAACTCGCCTTCGCTCGACGGGACAATGTCCTTCTCACGCAGCGACTGACACGCGCGGAGGCCATCATCGACCTCCAAAAAAAGTTGCGGAGCCGCTGGGCATCCCGCTGGCCCGCAGCGATGACGAGCCCTGACCGATGCCGTCGTCGCACTGGCGCCGGACAGCGGCATGACCGCCGCAGCCTGCGCAGCACTGGGGGTCTCACGCGCCAGCGTGCAGCGTCGGCGCGCCCGTCTGGTCGTACCGCCGGCGCTGCCCCGTCCGCGGCCGAGGCCCGCCCGCGCGCTGACCGCCCCACAGCAGCAGGTGGTGGACCTGCTGCATGCGCCGCGCTTCGCCGACCAGGCGCCGACCGAAGTCCACGCCAGCTTGCTCGATGAAGGCGTCTACCACTGCTCGATCCGCACCATGTACCGCATCCTCGTCCAGCACG
Source organism: uncultured Acetobacteraceae bacterium (assembly GCA_903839965.1). Classification (GTDB taxonomy): domain Bacteria; phylum Pseudomonadota; class Alphaproteobacteria; order Acetobacterales; family Acetobacteraceae; genus Rhodovastum. The sequence continues at coordinate 2,677 of CAIMEK010000867.1, forward strand.
ACGAAGTCCGCGAACGCCGCAATCAGCTCCGCCACCCCGTCTATCAAAAACCCGAACTGCTCGCCGAACGCCCCAATCAGGTCTGGTCCTGGATATCACCAAGCTGATGGGGCCAACCAAGTGGAGCTACTTCTATCTCTACGTCATCCTCGACATCTTCAGCCGCCGCGTGGTCGCCTGGTGTGTCGCCGACGCCGAAACCGCCGCCCTGTTCAAGCCGCTGTTCGACGACGCCGTCGCCAAGCACCAGGTCCTGCCCGGCCAGCTCACGCTGCATGCAGACCGC
>CAIMEK010000868.1 GCA_903839965.1 uncultured Acetobacteraceae bacterium
AACCAAGGCCTCCGCCCGGAGCGGATCGATCTCCAGCACATGCGTGAGGTCGCCCAGCGCGTCCTTGAAGCGGTTGAGCATGCCGGCGGCGACGGCGCGACCGACCAGCAGGTCGGCATTGTCCGGCGCGAGCGCCAGGGCGGCGGTGCCGGCGCCTAAGGAACTCCCGGCATTGCCGGCCATCAGCCAGGCCTGGGCGGCCTGCTCGTAGTCCGCCGCCCGGGCGGCGGCCGGCGCCGTGCTAGCGGCGGCGAGTGCTTCGAGCTGCCCGGCGCCGGTGGCCACATTGCCCAACGCCACGTCGGCCAGCGCGCGGCAATGCGCGGCGCCTTCGCCGCCGTCGGTCCAGTCCGCGGCGAAACTCGCCGCCCCGCGCGGGTCGTTCGCCAGCAGGGCGAGGCACTGCTCGTAGCGCTCGCCGCTCGCCAGGCGCGGCGGCAGGGGCGGCACCGGCAGCGGCGCCGAGACCTCGGACGGGTCGGGGGAGGAGCCGGCGTCGAGGAAATGCCACCCCAGCCCGCCGGCGGCGAGCAACAGCAGCACCCCCCCGCCGATTGCGGCGGCGCGCGTGTTCATCTCGGCGCCAGTGTAGTCCGCCGGCACGAACCGGGGCAAACCCGGCCCATTCGCCTGAGCGGGATGGCCGAAGGCGGCCTCGCCGCAGGTCTGCATCCCGCGATCAAACAACCAGCCCGGGCATGATGATTTCGGCCACCGGAAATCATCATGCCTGGGGTCAAAGCCCAATCCAGGGACAGCCGATTTGGGTGGAGTGCGGCGGCACGAGGGCTACGGCTCCGAAGCCCACGTCGCGTCCTTTGCGGACGTATGGCGGCCTTCTGTTGTCTACCCGCATTGAACCGTGCTAGACGGACATTGGCGCGCACATTGGTGCGGTCAAACAGAACGTGAACCTTGAGATGTGGCTGCCTACGGCTCGAGGAACGGGAATAAACAGGCCTGCATATCAGGCAACTGTTCATGGACCAAGTTTCCTGCGCTGGGCAGGTAGCAAGCGAAGATCTTTGGCCACCCTTGCGGCAGCGTACGCGGCTTCGGGGGGACACTATGTAGAGCCCTTCGCTGGATCTGCGGCACTCTTTTTTTCACTGTCTCCGCAATCAGCCTTGCTGGCGGACCTGAATGGCCACCTCGTGAATGCGTTGCGATACGTTCGTGACTGTCCGGAAGAAATTTACCGCCGATTATCCAAGCTAGGACGCAGCGAAATTGATTATTACAAAATCCGTTCAGCGTTTAACAATTGCCGACCGTTCGGAATAGAAGCTGCCGTTTTTTTTGTGTATCTAAACCGAAACTGCTTTAACGGGCTGTGGAGAACGAATTTGAAAGGCGAGTTTAATGTTCCCTATGGAGGAAAGGAGATAGGAGAAAATCCCCCCCTAGCGCTGTTCGAAGTGTGCTCGACCTCTTTGAAAAGAGCAACTTTGCGACACCAGGACTTTCGAAAGACAATTTCGAGTGTTGCCGAAGAAGCATTTATATACGCAGATCCTCCTTATTTTACGACGTCCCAAAGAGTGTTTGTAGAGTATGGGAGCAAATCATTCGGAAAGGAAGACCTTCGTGATCTAATCAAAGAGCTTATTTTGGCCACACGAAGGGGTGCCGCTATTGTTCTGTCGTATCATCATTCTCTTATCGCCGATGCTCTACCTTCCACTTGGCGGAAAACTGCGGTTCAGGTGACGAGAAATGTTGGAGGATTTTCAGGATCGCGAAAGGTTGAGACAGAAATGCTGTGGACAAACCTGCCAATTGAGTCTGTAACATGAAGCAATTTCTGGTAGTTGGCGACATTCACGCTTGCGATGTTGATCCTGCGTCTTCATCAGCGCCATCTTATGTTAGTACCGTGAATTCCTTGGCGTCTGGATTTGGAGATCCGCTTAGTGAGTTATTAAGGATGATCAACGATCATGGGCTCGCGCCTGATTGCATTTTGTGCGCGGGAGACATCACCAATCGGTCTAATCCAGGCTCACTTAGTTACGCATGGCGCGAGTTGCACAACGTAGCGTCCTCTCTTCATATTCCGTTAATTTCCACCATTGGTAACCACGATCTAGACTCTCGTTATCAAAGCAATAAATTTGACCCCCGAGGTTACGTTATGTCGCTGTCGCCGAAATTACCCTCACAGGACCGTACTCAATACCTTGAGTTCTGGGCAGAGAATATGACATTAATGCGATTTGACTCTTGTAATATCATGGTCGTTAATACCGCGGCTTATCATGGTGGCGGAACGGAGGTTGCCACCGAGCTTGAACATGGCCGCATCAGTCATGCTACAGTGAGAATACTCCTTGAGACTCTGCAGAACGCCCCGGTCGCAGCGGTCAATATTCTGCTGTGCCACCACCATCTGGAAGGAGAAGACCGGGACGATCCCGAACTTGTTGGCGCGACTCGAGGAGGTAATGAGCTTATGCAGGCGCTAGGGGAAGCGGCTGGTCGATGGATAATCGTCCATGGCCACAAGCACATTCCCGACCTGTTCTACGGTCCGGGGGGAGCGAATTCTCCTGTCGTGCTTTGTTGCGCGAGTTTTAGTGCACAAGTCAATGTTGATGCCAGGAACAAGAACCCGAACCAGGTACATTTATTGGCATGTGACCCAGATGGAGCCCTCTCACAAGGCCTGAGTTGTGCTGGCTACGTAAAGAGTTGGACTTGGCTGCCTGGCATTGGTTGGAGGGTGTCGCACGGAGGTCAAGGGCTGGGGCTGCCGCGCTTCGCGGGCTTCGGCTACCGGGCGAGTTTGAGCGCGCTCGCGCGCCGCGTCGAAGCGTTCTTAAGTGGGGCCGGATTTAACCGAGCCACCTGGGAAGCAGCATCACAGGAGGTACCCGAGATTGAAAGGTTAATCCCGAGGGACTTCCGAGCTTTTGAACGTGAGTTGGGGAACCTGGGCGTGGCGATCCTCAGTGACCGTGACGGCAGCTTTGCCGAGATAGGGCGGCGTGCATGAGCCAAGCTCTCGAATACAACGCGAGATTCATTCCAACTGCGGAGGTCGCGTGTTCATTTATTCCCCCCGAACGACACTTCCAACAGTTGCTTAGCCGGAGCAACAGCCTTGTTTTGGGGCCGCGCGGCAGCGGAAAGACCACTCTATTGAAGATGCTGACGGTGACCGCACTGCAAAACTGGTCCCATCCTCTTGCTAAGCGTTTCGCCCCGGAGATTGCCTTCAACGGGGCCTTCGTACCGGCAGATATTACCTGGGGGAGGCAGGTCGAGGCTATAGAGATATTGAGCAACTACCGCCATTGCGACGAAGCAGCATTTGTGCTCCACACTCTCCGGGCGCTCGTACATGCGATGCGCGAAGCCGTTGAGTTGGCCAAGAAACCTGCAAGGGAGCACCTATCGCATCTTGCGATTCCGCTAACAGATACTCAGGAGGAGCGCTTCGTCAAAATAATAAGCCAGTCCCTGAAGATCGAACCGCAATTAGATTCTCTCCTGGGCGTAGAACTAGCCTTTGAGGCGCGACTTGATGAGATCTTTTCGGGGAAAGATGATCATGACTTCGGAGTCACCTCATTCGCGTCGAAAGTTCGTTTTATCGTATCTGCCTTTAACTCAGTGATTGGTGAAGATCAGAGAAGGTGGGCTTTGCTCTTTGATGAGTTGGAAGTCGCGCCAACCGTCATTAAATCGTTCCTTTTGTCAGCTCTCCGCGGCTTCGATGAAAGGATAATAATTAAGCTCGCATTGGCACCCTACATGGAGGATGTTGGATTCGATAGAGCACCAACATCACCGCAGACGCTTCACGACTATAGTACAATTTCTCTGACTTATCCGAACAAGGACGACGCAACGGCTTTTAGCTCAGAGCTGTTTTTGGCGACTTTTGGCAGGGCGAGATTGCCTGTAACCTCGCTCTCGAGTATTTTTGAGAAAAGGTCGGAAACAGGTTCCTTTAAAAGTCGCGGTCAGAATCGAAAAAGACGGCAGAGGATCCCGCCAGAGTTTGTGTCACTTGCTGAGAGAGACAGTTCATTTCGATCCTATATAGCGCAACGACACATATTTTCTTCGACTTATGTATTCAGCGAGGATAACATAGCTAGAGATATAAGGAAGGTTCTTCCGATTGCTGTAGCAAGAGACTACTATCTAAAGAGATTCGATGAGAATCGGGTCGTCTGGAATAGATCACGAAAATCATATTCGCTCTATACCGGATACCCCTCCATAATCGATATCACGGAGGGAAATCCACGCGCTATAATGACCCTGGTGGCGCCAATGATTGATGATTATCGTCGAGCGGAAGGGGCGGGGAGCTCCGCTTACAAGATATCAACGATTGTCCAGGGGCAGGCACTTAGACGTGTCGAGTTGCTTCTAACTTCGCTACTCCAAGTGGTTCCGCTCGACCTGAGTGGATTTCGGGCTAAGGGCCTTTTAGAGTTCGTGGATTACATTGGCCGAGCATTTGAACATCGTCTTCTCAGAGGCCCCTTCGCGCCTGACTATATAGGAACGTTCGGACTGGACGAACGGGTGAGTCCAGCACTTGTTGGTGCTGTGGGACGCGCCCTAAATGCCGGAGCATTGATCCACGTACCTCATCCAGATAGTGGCCCCGATAGTTTGCTAAGGGGTCTGCGTGGACAACGGTTCCGAATTTCATATTCCTTAGCACCGAGATACCGGTTGCTGTTAACGGTCGGAGACCAGACGAGTCTTTCAAATCTGGTCGATGCCAAGTGGAGTCGTTTAAAGGATTCTCAACAATCATTATTTGATTTGGATGCGACAGATGATCACTCTTGAAGAAGACGGCGCACCGACAAGCCTCTCGTTTGATGTGGCTATAGTGCCGGTCGGATACGAAACAAGATGCCGGTGGGTCGTGGAGAGATACGATATACGAGCTCGCATAGGAATTGGCCTAGAGTTTGGTTTTTTGCAGGTCGGGTCATATGCGGATAATCGGGAATTTTTTGAACACCGTTCGTGGAAAATTATAAGCGGTATCGCTTCGGATTCACCAGCGGCAATTGCGTCGGCTGTTAGTAGTGCCTGGGCGGAAAGTGATATGCTTAGAATATTTATTGACATATCATCGATGTCCAGGGAGATGATTGCTAATGTCGCGCTCGCGCTCGATATAATTCGGAGAAAGGGCGCTGTTGAAGTATCGGTCGCATATGCTCCGTCCAAATTCGGTGGCCCTTACGTGGCTGGCCCTATTCGGCGTGACAACCCAATTAAGTTAAACTTGGCGGGGCGGTCATCTAAGCCTGAGTTGCCCCTGGCCGCGGTCTTCGGTTTAGGATGCGAGCCTGGTCTTGCTCTAGGTGCGCTTCAAGTGCTAGGACCCGATAAGGGGTGGGTATTCCTGCCGATAGGTTTAGACCCGAAGTTTGACGAAGCGGCCCGCAAGGCAAACCGACACCTGGCCGATATATTCAACATAGTGCAGTTTGAATACATGATCTCCTCGCCTACCATCACGAGAGGGCGTTTTGAAGCTTTGTTAAATGCCCTTGATGGTTCCTTTCGGGTTATCGCGGTTCCTTTTGGCCCAAAAATTTTTGCATGGCTAATTATCGCTACTATAGTCTTTGCAAAACGGTACAACATAGGTATCTGGACCTTTAGTTCAAAAGAGAGCGGTGTAGTAGTCGATCGGGAAGCCTTTGGTGAGGTAGTTTGGCACGTTTTCAAGCTACCGCCGGAAGCGCGATCTACATAAGGTTAAGACGCCTGCCGCTAGCCAGTCGCCCGCATCTTGATGCGGGTCTCGTCGTGCACAGCGGGGGCCTCCGCGAGTCCCCGCATCGAAATGCGGACTACGGCGCCGGACCCGCCGCATAGCTGCTTTGGGTCGCCTGCAGCGCTTCCTGATTGGGTTTGGACCCTAGGCCACCGCCAGCGCCGCCACCGTGTGGATGAGCAGGGCCAGGTCCTGCGGGCGCGACAGGCGGTGGTCGCCGTCCTTGACCAGCGTCACCTGCACGTCGTCGCCGCGCCGCCCGGCGGCCAGCCGCAGGGCGGTTTCCCACGGCACTTCGAGGTCCCGCTGCCCGTGCAGCAGGCGTACCGGGCAGTCGAGCGCGATCTCGCCGCCCAGCAGCAGGTGCCGCCGCCCTTCCTCGATCAGCCGCCGCGTGATCGGGGTGGGATCGCCATAGCGGCTCGGCGCCAGCAGCACGCCCTCGCGCAGCAGCCGCGCGCGCTCCGGCGGGGCCATCGCCTCCCACATCAGCGCTTCGGTGAAATCCGGCGCCGCGGCGACGCCGATGAGGCCGGCGATCCGCCCGGGCATCGCCAGCGCGGTCAGCAGGGCGATCCAGCCGCCCATGGAGGAGCCCACCAGCACGAGCCTGCCTGCGGTGACCGCGGCGATCACCCGGCGCGCATCCTCGGCCCATTGCCCGATGGTGCCCTCGGTGAACGCGCCGGTGCTGGCGCCGTGCCCGGAATAGTCGAGCCGCAGCAGCGCGCGGCCCTCGGCGGCGCACCAGTCGCGCAGCGCGGTCGCCTTCGAGCCCTCCATGTTGCTGCCGAAGCCGGGCAGGAACACCAGCGTGGGGCCGCGCCCCGCCAGCAGCGCCCAGGCCAGTTCCACCCCGTCGCCGCGGTCCAGCCGACCGGTGCTTTCCATCGGTTCGCGTCCTTTCATTCGTCCGGGCGCGTGATATAGGCCCCGCATGATGGAAGGAACCCCACGCCGCGCCCCGGTGGTGCTGCAGGTTTTGCCGGCGCTGCAAGGCGGCGGGGTGGAGCGCGGGACGGTGGAGGTGGCCGCCGCCATCGTGCGCGCCGGCGGCACCGCCCTGGTGGCCAGCGCCGGCGGGCGCCTGGCGCTCCAGGTCGAGCGGGTGGGCGGGCGCAACATCATCCTGCCGCTGGCCGGCAAGTCGCCGCTGGCGATGTGGCGCAACGCGGCCGGCCTGGCCCGGGTGATCGCCGCCGAGGGCGTGCAGATCGTGCACGCCCGCTCGCGCGCGCCGGGCTGGTCGGCCTGGCTGGCGGCGCGGCGCACCGGGGCGCATTTCGTCACCACCTACCACGCCCCGTACGGCGAGCGGCCGCGCCTCAAGCGCGCCTACAACGCGGTGATGGCGCGCGGCGAGATCGTCATCGCCATCAGCCGCTACGTGGCCGGACTGATCGAGGCGCGCCACGGGGTTGACCCGGCGCGCATCCGCCTCATCCCGCGCGGCGTGGACCCGGACACCTTCGACCCCGCCGCCATTTCGCCCGAACGCAAGGCCGCCCTGGCGGCGGCGTGGGGCATCGCGCCCGGCCGGCCGGTGCTGATGCTGCCCGGGCGGCTCACCCGCTGGAAGGGCCAGCAGGAAGCCATCGCGGCGCTGGCCCGGATGCGCCATCGCGAGCCGGTGGTGGTGCTGGTGGGCAGCGACCAGGGGCGGCAGAGCTACGCCGAAGGGCTGGACGCGCTGGCTGGCCGGCTCGGCGTGGCCGACCGCGTGCGCCGGGTGGGGCACGAGGACGACATGCCGGCCGCCTATGCCCTGGCCGACATCGTGCTCAGCGCTTCCACCGAGCCGGAAGGGTTCGGCCGCGTCGTCATCGAGGCGCAGGCCCTGGCGCGCCCGGTGGTCGCCACCGACCATGGCGGCGCCGCCGAAACGGTGGCGCAGGGGGAAACCGGCTGGCTGGTGCCGCCGGGCGACGCCGCCGCCCTGGCCGCGGCGCTGGACGCCGTGCTCGACCTGCCCACGGCGCAGCGGGCGGCGGTTGGCGAGCGCGCCCGTGCGGCGGTGCAGGCCCGCTACACGGTGGCCGCCCTGCAGCAGGCCACGCTGCAGGTCTACCGCGACGTGCTCGCGGGAGGCCGCTGATGCAGCGCCAGCGCTGGCGCGCGCCGGGACGGGGGCCGGCGTGAAGCGCATCCTGGTGATCCGGCTGGGCGCGCTCGGCGATTTCTTCCTCTCCTTCGCGCCGTTCGCCGCCATCCGGGCGCAGCATGCGGCCGACGAGGTGACCCTGCTGACCACCGCGCCCTTCGCGGCGCTGGCGCGGCGCGCGCCGTGGTTCGACCGGGTGGAGGTGGACGCCCGCCCGGCCGGGTGGAACCTGCCGGGGCTGCTGCGGCTGCGCCGGCAACTGGCGGGATTTGATTTCGTCTACGATTTGCAGACCTCCGGCCGCTCGTCGCGGTATTTTTTTCTGGCCGGCCGGCCGCCGTGGTCGGGCATCGCTGCTTGGTGCTCGCATCCGCACGCCAACCCGCGGCGGGACGGCATGCACACGCTGGAGCGCCAGCGCGAGCAGCTCGAAATGGCCGGGGTGGAGCGGTTTCCGCCGCCGGACCTGGCCTGGCTGGCGCGACCGCCGCCGATGCCGCTGGCGCAGCCGTATGCGCTGCTGGTGCCCGGGGCGGCGCCGGGCCGC
>CAIMEK010000869.1 GCA_903839965.1 uncultured Acetobacteraceae bacterium
AGCGGCTGGTGCGGGTGGCCGGGCGGGTGCAGGTGCTGCTGGTGACCCACAGCCCGCAGGTGGCGGCGCGCGGAACGGCGCATCTGCGGGTGAGCAAGCTGTCCACGCGGGGCCGCGCGGAAACCCGGGGGGGGGCGCTGGACGGGACGACGCGGCGCGAGGAGATCGCCCGCATGCTGGCCGGCGAGCGGGTGACGGAAGCGGCGCGCGCGGCAGCCGACAGCCTGCTGGTCGGCACCGCGTGATGGAGCAGAAGCCGGTCGAGGCGCTGGCCGAGGCGCAGGCTCGCGCCGAACTGGCGGAGCTGGCGGCCGAGATCGCCCGGCACGACCGCGCCTACCATGAGCGCGACGCACCGGAGATCACCGACGCCGAGTACGACGCGCTGCGCCGGCGCAACGCAGCGATCGAGGCGCGTTTCCCGGCGCTCGTGCGGGCGGATTCGCCGTCGCGGCGCGTTGGCGCGGCGCCGGCGGGCGGGTTCGCCAAGCTGCGCCACGGCGTGCCCATGCTGTCGCTCGACAACGTCTTTGCGCCTGCAGAATTCACCGAGTTCTGCGAGCGCGTGCGGCGCTTCCTTGGCCGCAAGGAGGAGCCGCTGGCCTTCGTCGGCGAGCCGAAGATCGACGGCCTGTCGATTTCGCTGACCTACGAGGCGGGCAGGCTCGTGCGCGGCGCGACCCGCGGCGACGGGCTGGAGGGCGAGGACGTCACCGCCAACGTGCGCACTGTCCGCAACATCCCGCAGCGGCTGCACGGGCGTGCCCCGGCGCAGATCGAGATCCGCGGCGAGGTGTTCATGTCCAAGGCCGACTTCCTGGCGCTGAACGCGGCGCAGCAGGCGGCCGGGCAGAAGGTGTTCGCCAATCCGCGCAACGCCGCCGCCGGCAGCCTGCGCCAGCTCGACGCGCGCATCACCGCAGCCCGACCGCTGTCGATGTTCGCCTACGCCATGGGCGAGGCGAGCGAGATCCCGACGGAAACCCATTGGGCGTGGCTTGAACTTTTGCTGGCCTGGGGCTTCGACGTGAACCCGCTGTCCAAGCGGCTCGCCAGCGAGGACGCGGCGGCGGCGTTCCAGGCCGGCATCGGTGCGCAGCGGGCCGCCCTGCCCTATGACATCGACGGCGTGGTCTACAAGCTCGACGATCTGTCCATTCAGCGACGGCTCGGCTTCGTCGGCCGGGCGCCGCGCTGGGCGATCGCGTGGAAATTTCCCGCCGAGCAGGCCACCACCGTGCTCGAGGCCATCGACATCCAGGTCGGCCGCACGGGCGCGCTGACGCCGGTGGCGCGGCTGACGGCGGTGAATGTCGGCGGCGTGCTCGTGCGCAACGCCACGCTGCACAACGAGGACGAAATCGCCCGCAAGGACCTGCATATTGGCGACACCGTGGTGCTGCAGCGCGCCGGCGACGTGATTCCGCAGATCGTCGCGGTGGTGACGGAAAAACGCCCGGCCAACGCGAAGCCCTACGTGTTCCCCGACCACTGCCCGGTGTGCGGCAGCCTGGCCATCCGGCCGCCCGGCGAGGTGGTGAAGCGCTGCACGGGCGGCCTCATCTGCTCGGCACAGGTGGAAGAGCGGTTGATCCATTTCGTCTCCCGCGCCGCCTTTGACATCGAGGGGCTCGGCGAAAAAACCATTCGCGAATTCCACGCCGACGGCCTGATCCGCGGCCCGGCCGACATCTTCCGCCTGCCCGACCACGAGGCGGAGATCGCGCAGCGCGAGGGCTGGGGCGAGGTGTCGGCGCGCAGCCTCTCCGCCGCCATCCGCGCACGCCGGCGCATCGCGCTCGCCCGCTTCATCTACGCGCTCGGCATCCGCCGCATCGGCGAGACCAACGCGAAACTGCTGGCGCGGCACTACGGCCGCTTCGCCAACTGGCGCGAACAGATGCTGGCGGCGGTGGCGATCGGCTCGGAGGCGCGCAGCGACCTCGGCAACATCGTCGGCATCGGCGCGGCGATCGCCGAGGAACTGGCCGAGTTCTTCGCCGAGGGGCGCAATGTCGACACCGTCGACGAACTGACGGGGCTGCTGGAGATCGCGGACGCCGAACAGGCCGCCGGCGGAGGCGAGCTGGCGGGCAAGGTGGTGGTGTTCACCGGCACGCTGGAAACCCTCACCCGGCCCGAGGCGAAGGCGATGGCGGAGAAACTGGGGGCGCGGGTGACCGACAGCGTGTCGAAGAAAACCGACCTGGTGGTGGTCGGCGCCGATGCCGGATCGAAAGCCCGCAAGGCGGCCGAACTCGGCGTGCGCACCGTCACCGAGGCCGAATGGCGGCAACTCGTGGGAGAAGGGTGATGTCCGAACTGCAGGTGCTGCCGCTCGCGGAGGGCGTTCGCAGCCGCTTCGTCGAGGACGTGAACGGGCTGCGGATGCATATCCTGGAGGCCGGCGATCCCCACGACCGGCTCCTCCTGCTGCTGCACGGTTTTCCGGAGCTGGCGTATTCCTGGCGCAAGGTGTTGCCGGTGCTGGCCGAGGCCGGATACCACGTGGTGGCGCCCGACCAGCGCGGCTACGGCCGCACCACGGGCTGGGCGGACGGCTACGACACCGACCTCGCCCCGTTCCGGCTGCTCAACCTGGCCCGGGACGCTTTTGGTCTCGTGCGCGCGCTTGGGCATGGCGAGGCGGCGTGCGTGGTCGGCCACGATTTCGGCTCGCCGGTGGCAGCCTGGTGCGCGCTGGTGCGGCCGGACGTGTTCCGCTCCGTGGTGCTGATGAGCGCGCCGTTCGCCGGCCCCCCGCCGGTGCCGCCACCGCCGCCGGCGCCCGACATCGATGCCGCGCTCGCCGCCCTGGCGCGTCCGCGCAAGCACTACCAATGGTACTACTCGACCCGACCGGCGGATGCCGACATGCGCGGCTGCAAGCAGGGCCTGCACGACTTCCTGCGCGCCTACTACCACATGAAAAGCGCCGACTGGCCGGGCAACCAACCCCACCCGCTGCCGGCCTGGACCGCGGAGGCGCTGGCCGCACTGCCGACCTACTATGTCATGAACCGCGACCGCACGATGGCCGAAACGGTCGCGCCGGAAATGCCCGCCCCCACGCACATCGCCGCCTGCCGCTGGCTGCCGGAAGCGGAGTTGCGCGTCTACAGCGACGAATTTGCCCGCACCGGCCTGCAGGGCGGACTGAACTGGTACCGCTGCCGAACCAGCGACATGCAGGCAGCCGAGCTTGGCCTGTTCGCCGGCCGGACGATCGACGTCCCTTCCCTGTTCATCTCCGGCACCGCGGACTGGGGCACCCAACAGTCGCCGGGCGCACTGGAGCGGATGCAGAAGACGGCCTGCACCGACATGCGCGGCTGCCGGCTGATCGAAGGCGCCGGCCACTGGGTGCAACAGGAACAACCCGCGGCCACGGCGGCGGCGGTGCTGGGGTTCCTGCAGTAAGGCGAGGGCTCTGCCCCATAGGCACTAAAATAGGCTTTGACGCGGCTCGGCGGGGTACGATTCATCGCGAAGATGCATCAGACATCTTCGGTTTCGTTGGATTCCTTTGCGGCGGTTCTG
>CAIMEK010000870.1 GCA_903839965.1 uncultured Acetobacteraceae bacterium
GATGGTCGAGGCGGTGCGCTTCACCGGGCTCGGCCAGGGCTTCGGCAAGAAGCTGGCGCTCGGCTCCTGGCGGCTGGCCAGCATGTACGGCCATCCCGAATTGTCGATGACCGCCAAAAAGCAGGAAATGCCGGCCTACGATCCGCGCGCGGCGCAGGGCATCGGGCTGAACTACGCCACCTCGAACCGCGGCGGCTGCCACGTGCGCGGCTACACCATCAGCGCGGAAGTGCTGGGGGTCCCGGTCAAGCTGGACAAGGATACCACCGAGGGCAAGGCGGCCCTGACGGCAGGGGCGCAGAACATGACCGCGGCGCTGGATGCCTCCGGCGCCTGCCTGTTCACCTCCTTCGGCATCGGCCCCGACCAGTATGCCGAGCTGATGACCACGGCGACCGGCGCTGCCTACGACAGCGCCGCCTTCATGAAAGCCGGCGAGCGTATCTGGAACCTTGAGCGGATGTGGAACCTGGCGGCGGGCCTGACCGCCGCCGACGACACGCTGCCGCCGCGGCTGCTGAACGACCCGCTGCCGGTCGGCCCCTCCAAGGGCGGACTCAATCACCTGGCGGACATGCTGCCGGAATACTACAGCCTGCGCGGCTGGGGCCCCGACGGCGTGCCGACCGCGGAAAAGCTCAGCGAACTGGCCTTGAGCGCCTGACCATCCGGAACGAGCCGCCCGTCACGGGGCGGGCGGCTCCCGGACAACCGGCTGGTTTGAATTTTTTTGGCATGATGCTCTCCTACTTTGCATTGCTGCGCGACGTGACCCGCAAGGTGAACGAAGAATGGACCCGCCCGGCGGCAACGCTGGGCGACCTCCTGCACGACCTGATCGCGACCTACGGCCCGGGATTCGGCCGTTGGGTGCTGCCGGATGGCGCGCATCTCGGCCTGGCGATGATCATGGTCGACGGCCGGGACGTGCGGAACGGGCAAGGGCTCGCAACGCCGCTCAGGCCCGACTCCGACATCGTCCTCTTTCCCCCGCTCGCGGGCGGCTGAGCGAGCGCCGGGCCGATGTCCGCCCCCCTTCCTGTCCTGACGCTGCTCGCCGGCTGCCTGCTGCAACTGGTGCTCGGGCGGGTGCTCAGCCCCGTGGGCAAGGGCATCCTGGCAACCGCCTGCGCCGCCATCGCCTTCGTCGCCGCGCTCGCGCTGGTGCCCGCCATCATGCACGGCGAGGTGCTGACGGCCCCGCTGATCGCCCACTGGGACGGCGGCTTCTCGCTCGGATTGCGGCTGGACGGCCTCGGCGCGCTGTTCATGCTGATGGGCACCGGCACCGGTACGGCGATCCTGCTCTATTCGATCCGCTACATGGCGCACGAGGAGCACGGCACGACGCGCTTCTACGCCATCATGCTGGTGTTCATCGCCGGGCTGCTGGTGCTCGCCGGCGCGGCCGACATGCTCGGCGCCTACCTGGCCTGGGAGGTCGTCGGGCTTTGTTCCTATGCCCTGGTGGGCTTTTGGTACACGCAGAAGGCGGCGGTGGACGGCGCCCGCAAGGTGCTGGTGATCACCCATCTCGCCGGCTACGGCTTCCTGGTCGGCCTCATCTTCGTCTACGTGCGGGCCGGCAGCTTCGACTGGACCGACCCGGCCGTCGCCGGCGCCTTCACCACCGGCATCGCGGCGCTGTTCATCGTCTCGGCCATGGCCAAGTCGGTGATGTACCCGCTGCACAGCTGGATTCCGGAGGCAATGAACGCCCCGACGCCGGTTTCCGCGCTGCTGCACTCGGCCTGCTACGTGAAATGCGGCGTCTACCTGATCGCCCGCATGTACATCATCGGCAACCACCAGTGGCACGCGGCCCTCGGCGCGCCGCTGATGACCGTGGGCTGCGTGACCATCCTCATCGGCGTCATCTTCGCCCTGGCGCAGACCGACCTGAAGCGGCTGCTGGCGTTCCACACGGTCAGCCAGCTCGGCTACATCGTGGTGGGGCTGGCGATCGGCACGCCGCTCGGCATCGCGGCGGGGCTGTTCTATTGCCTCAGCCACGCGCTGTTCAAAGGCACGCTGTTCATGTGCGCGGGCGCCATCGAGCACGCCACCGGCACGCGCGACCTGCGCCGGCTCGGCGGCCTGTCGGCGGTGATGCCGCACACCACCCGCATCTGGATCGCCGCCGCCGCCGCCATCACCGGCGTACCGCTGACCAACGGCTTCGTCGCCAAATGGCTGGTGTTCAACGCTGCGCTGGACAAGGGATTGCTGATCGTCGTGCTGGTCGGCTGGATCGGCAGCGTGCTGACGGCGTTCTCCTTCCTCAAGGCCACGGTGAGCGCCTTCTATGGCGCGCCGGCGCCGTCGGTGGACGGCAGGACAATCCACGAAACCGCCCCGAGCATGCTGGGCGGCATGGGGGCGATGGGGTCGTTGTGCCTGGTGTTCGGGCTGGCGCCGCAAATCCTGATGGTGCCGGTGGTGGCGCCTGCCGTGCAGTCGCTCGGCTTCGACTGGGACGTCGGCATGAGCTGGCTCGGCGTGCTGACCACCAAGGGCAGCATCAGCGTGACCGTCGGTGCGGCGGCGGTGGTGCTCTCCATCGTGCTCGGCATTCTGGTCTATCGGCTGGCACAGGCGCCGGCGCTGGTGACGGTGTCGGTGTTCTCGGGCGGCGAGGCGCTGCCGGTGGGCGACCATCCCGGCGCGGTGGATTTCGCCGCGGCGGCCGAAAGCGCCTTCCATCCGGTCTATTCGCTCGATCCGGACCCGGTTTGGGCGGCCATATGGTCCGGCCTGGTCCGCTGCGCCGACCGGGCACAGACCTTGGCGCACGCCACGCTGGAACGCTGTCCGGTGCGGGCCATCGGCATCGCCGCCGTGGTGGTGCTGGCCGGCGTGTGGCTGCTTTGATCAGCGGGACGGGGCACAGATGGACGCTGTCCTGATACCGTTCTTCCTCTGCATCGCCGTGGGCGTGGGCATTTTTGCCCGCGTCGTCCCGCAGGGCGCGCCGCGCTGGTGGGGATGGGCCGCGGCGACCGTGGCCCTGGTGGTGGTCAGCCGTCTGGTCGGGCATTCCTGGCCCGCCATTGTGTTGGGCGACCTGGCGGAACTGGCGGCGATCGGGCTGGTGGCCAGCCCGGGCACGCCCGAAGCGCTGGCGGCGGCGCGCAAATACGCCATCGCCATCGTGCCGGCCATCGTGCTGACCGGCTTCGCAATGGCCGTCATCGGCACCGCCGCGCCCGGTGGGGCGCTCGCCAAATTCGCGGTGGCCGCCATCGTGCTCGGCTTCGCCCTCCGGCTTGGGCTGCTGCCGGTGTATTTCTGGCTGCCGGCGGTGGCGCGCGCCTCCTCGGCGATGACCACGGCGCTGATCATCGCCGTGGTCGATGTCGGCGCCTTCTGCGACCTGCTGGCCCTGCGTGCGAGCGCACCCTGGGTGTTCGAGAGCTTCGCCGTGCTGTGGATCGCCGTCGCGGTACTGTCGCTGCTCGGCGCGGGGCTGCTGGCGCTGGCGCAGACCGAGCTGAAGCCGATGCTCGCCTTCTCCTCCATCGACGACATCGGCTACCTGCTGCTCGGCCTGGTGCTCGGCGGCGGCAACGGGCTGGACGGCGCCTGGTTCGGCATCCTCAGCCACGGCATGGCGAAATTCGTGCTGTTCGGCTCGGTCGGCGCGGCGGAGTGGTATCTCGGCCGGCCAGTGACGCTGGCCACCCGCGGTTTGGCGTCGCGCCTGCCGCTGGCCAGCGCCGCCTTCATGCTGGGGGCGCTGGGCTTCATCGGCATCCCGCCGACGCTCGGCTTCATCGGCCACTGGCGGCTCTACCTCGCCGGCGCCGAACTCGGCGGCCCGCTGCTGATCGCCGCCATGTGCGCCGCCTCGGCGATGACCCTGCTGTGCTATGCCCGCGCCATTCACCGCACCTGGCTCGGGCCGACCGACATCGCCGATACCGGCAAGTCGCTGGCGCCGGCGGGAGGCGCGGTGCTGCTGGCCTTCGCGGTGGCCTCGGTCGCCTTCGGCTTCGTGCCCGACACGCTGCGGGTGCCATCGGCCGCGCCGCCGCACGCGCTGGCCGCATTGCAGCGGAGCGCGCCATGAGCTTCATCGACCGGCTGATCTCGATCTCGCGCCGCAAATCGCCCTGGGTCTGCCGGCTGAACGCCGGCTCCTGCAATGGCTGCGACATCGAGATCACCCCCTGCCTCAGCCCGCGCTACGACGTGGAGCAGATCGGGGTGGAACTGCACGGCACTCCCAAGCACGCCGACATCGTGCTGATTTCCGGCACGCTGACGGTGCGGTCGCGCCAGGCGATCCTCGACATCTAGGCCCAGGTGCCCAACCCGAAGGCGGTGGTGGCGCTCGGCTCCTGCCCGGCCAGCGGCAACGTGTTCGCCGGCAGCCCGCTGGTGCTCGGCGTGTCGCTCGACACCATCGTGCCGGTGGATGTGTGGGTGCCGGGCTGCCCGCCGCGGCCGCAACTCATCATCGAGGGCATCCAGAGCGCTGCGCGGCTGCTGGAGGCCGGCACGACGAAAAGCCAGCTCGGGCACCGCGCATGAGCGAGGCATGGCGCTATCTGCTGGCATTGGGAGTCTGGCCCGGCGTGCTGGCGGCCGCGCCGCTCGGCTGGCTGGAGCTGTGGTTCATGCGCAAGCTGAGCGCCCGCCTGCAGGGCCGCCGGGGGCCGCCGTTCTTCCAGCCGTTCTTCGATTTCATGAAGCTGCTGGGCAAGGAAATGGTCATCCCGACCGGGGTGACGCGCACCGCTTTCCTGGCGCTGCCGCTGGTTTCGCTGGCGTCGATGACGGCGGCGCTGGCCATCGTGCCGCTGCCGGGCAACCCGATCCCCGCGCTGCCGGGCGACGTCATCCTGCTGCTCTACCTGCTGGAAGTGCCGGTGCTGTGCGAGGTGCTGGCCGGCTATGTCAGCCGCTCCGTCTACGGCCAGGTGGCGGCGATGCGCGAGGCGATCCTGTCGCTGGCCTACAACCTGCCGTTCCTGGTGGCGATCATCGCCATGGCACAGCATGTCGGCAGCTTTTCGATGCGCGCCCTGCAGGCCGCCCCATTCGGCCCGATCACGGTGATCGCCGGGCTGACCTTCCTGCTGGCGTTGCCCGGCCGGCTGAAGACCAATCCGTTCTCGATCGCCAATGCGGAGCACGAGATCGTCGCCGATGCGCTGGTGGAATACAGCGGCCCCGCGCTGGCGTTCTTCAAGCTGGCGCATGCCTTCGAGATCGTGCTGCTGACCGGGCTGTTCGCGGTGGTGTTCATCCCCCCGACGCCCTGGCCGGTGGTGACGGCCCTGCTCTATCTGGCGATCGCCTTTGCCCTGCTCGCCGGCGTCACCGTGCTGGCAGCGTCCACGGGGCGGCTGCGGCTGACCCAGGCGTTCCGGATCTACTGGATCTGGGGCGGCCTCGCCTCGGCCGTGACGCTGGCCGCGACGTTCATCTGGTAGGGGGGCGGGTCCGTGGGCATGCTGGCGACCGTGCTGCGCAACCTGTTCCAACCGGCGCGCACCCGCGCGCCGACCGACATGCCGCCGATGCCGGCAACGTTCCGCGGCGCGCTGGCGCACGACGCCAGCCGGTGCACGGGCTGCGGCACCTGCGCCTATGTCTGCGCCCCCAAGGCGATCCGCTTCGAGGAAGATCCGGCCAAGTCGATCTCGTGGCTGTTCTACATCGGCCGGTGCTCGTTCTGCGGCCTGTGCCAGCAGAACTGCCCGACCCAGGCGATCAGCACCGCCGCGACGGTGCCGGCGACGATGAACAGCAGCGCCGGCGACGGGCTGCGGCTGGAAAGCGTGGTGCTTTTCCGGCCTTGCCCGCGCTGCGGCAAGCCGCACATTCCAATGCCGGGAATGGCGACGCAATACTGCCCGGATTGCCGGCAATGGGCGGCCAGCGCGGGGTTGCGCCAGGCCTTCCTCGCGGGGGAGGGCGCGACCGATGGACGCTGAACGGCTGCAGGCGATCCCCGGCGTCGCATCGGTGACCTTGCGCCGCGGCGCGCTCTGGGTCGAAGGGCCGCTGCTGGATGTCGAGGCGATGGCCGACGCGATGACGGCGCTGGGCCTGCGGCTGGCGGCGATGACCGCCATTCCGCTGTCGCTGGGTGGGGAGACGACGATCATCTACCACTACGTCGCGGCCTCGCAGGTCATCAATGTGCGGACGCAAAGCCGCAACGGCTCGCTCGCCTCCGTCGCCACCCGGGCGCGCCCGGCGTCCTGGGCAGAGCGGGAAATCAGGGACCTGTATGGGGTCGAGTTTCCCGGCCATCCCAACCCGGTGCCGCTGATGAAACCGCCGGGATTCGAGAACGGCATGCTGCGGGAAGCGATGTGCGGGCCGGCTGCTTTCGCCCGTTCGCCCACATCGCGCCTGGCAATTTAAGGAGTCCGGCCGTGGCCTATACCTTTCCCCTCGGACCCTACCATCCCGCCCTCGAGGAGCCGTTCAAGGTCAACGTGCGGTGCAACGGGGAAATCATCGAATCCGCCAACATCGAGGTTGGCTTCAGCTTTCGCGGCATCGAATTGCTGGCGCAGAGCCGCAACTGGATCGAGGTGGTCACGCTGATCGAGCGGGTCTGCGGCATCTGCTCCAATACGCACACCGCGACATTCTGCACGGCGGCGGAATCGATCGCCGGCATCGAGATCCCCCGCCGCGCCGCCATGATCCGCGTCATCATGGCCGAGCTGGAGCGGCTGCATTCGCACCTGCTGTGGGCCGGCATCGGCGCGGAGGATATCGGCTTTCATTCGCTGTTCATGGAAGTGTTCACCCTGCGCGAGCGGGTGATGGACATGCTGGAAGCGATTTCCGGCAACCGCGTCAACTACGGCATGAACTGCATCGGCGGCGTGCTGCGCGACATCCCGGACCCCGAGGCGCACCTGCCGGTGCTCGATGCGATGGAAGCCGTGCTGGCCAGGACCGTCGTGCCGGTCTTCACCCGGGACGCGACCGTGCTGGCGCGCACGCGCGGGGTCGGCATGCTGAGCCTTGAGCAGGCCGTTGAGTGGGCGGTGGTGGGCCCGGTCGCGCGGGCCTCCGGCCGCGACATCGACGTGCGCAAGGACGAGCCCTACCTGACCTACGCGGAACTCGGTTTCAAGAGCGTCTGCCGGCCGGAAGGCGACGTGCAGGCGCGCATCGTGGTGCGCGCGCTGGAGATGCTGGAGAGCCTGCGGCTGCTGCGCCAGGCGCTGCGCGCGCTGCCGGCGGGTCCGCTGCGGGCGAGCGAGGGCCTGCCGGTCATTCCGGTCGGCGAAGCGACCGCGCGCACCGAGGCGCCGCGCGGGGAGGCGTTCTACTACGTGGCCTCGGAAGGCGGCGCGGGACCCGCCCGCGTGAAGATCCGCACGCCCTCCTTCGTCAACATCCCGGCCATCGAGGCAATGCTCGTCGGCCAGTCGCTCGCCAACCTTTCGATCATCCAGGCCTCGGTCGATCCCTGCATCTCCTGCACGGACCGCTGATACCCGGCAGCCTCAGGCGTTCGGATCGTTGGCGTTCGGGAAGAACAACTGCTTGCCCTCGATCTGGTAGCCGGCCAGCGTGCGCTGGCCGTCCGGGCTGACCAGCCAGTCGATGAAGGCCTGGCCGTCGGCGGTCTTCACATGCGGGAACTTGGCCGGGTTCACCAGCATCACGCCGTACTGGTTGAACAGCTTGCGATCGCCCTCGACGGCGATCTGCAGGTCGCCCTTGTTCTTGAAGGCGATCCAGGTGGCGCGGTCGGCGAGGGTGTAGCCTGCCATGGCGTTGGCGGTGTTCAGCGCCGCCCCCATGCCCTGCCCCACTTCGCGATACCAGGCGCCGCGGATTGCCGCGAGGTCGAGCCCCGACTCCGACCAGAGCTGCAGCTCCGCCATGTTGGTGCCGGATTTGTCGCCGCGCGAGATGAACGGCGCCTTCGCCGTCGCAATGGCCTTGAATGCGCTTGCCGCATCTTTGCCGCCGGCGATCTTCGCCGGGTCGCTGTTCGGCCCGACGATGATGAAGTCGTTGTACATCACCGGATAGCGCCTGGTGGAGAAGCCTTGCGCGAGGAACTTCAGCTCCTCCGAGCGGGCATGCACGAACAGCACGTCGGCATCGCCGCGCCGCCCGGTATCGAGCGCCTGGCCGGTGCCCTGCGCGATCACCTTCACGGTGATGCCGGTCTTGGCCAGAAAGATCGGCAGCAGGTAGCCGAACAGGCCGGAATCCTGCGTCGAGGTGGTGGAGGCGACGGTGATGAAGCGCTCCTGCGCCCGCCCAGGCGGGGCGGCGAGCAGCCCCGCGACCAGCAGGGCCGCGGCAGCGGGAATGGTTCGGCGCAGCATGGGTCTTGCTTCCTCTCTTGGCGTGGAAATGTTCACCAGAACAGCCGGCTTTCGAGAAAGGCCTGGGCTTCCGGCGTTTTCGGGTTGCCGAAGAACGCCGATGCCGGCCCGCTCTCCACCAGGCGGCCGCGATCGAAGAACAAAATGTCGTCGGCCAGCCGGCGGGCCTGGCCGAGATCATGGGTCGACAGCACCAACGTGACGCCATCGGCATGCAGCGCCTGCAGCATGTCCTCGATCTGGCGGGACGCGGTGGGGTCGAGCGCGGCGCAGGGCTCGTCGAGGAACAGCAGCTCCGGGTCGAGGCTGGCGGCCCGCGCGATGGCCAGGCGCTGCTGTTCGCCGCCCGAGAGCACGCGGGCCGGGCGGTCGGCCAGGGCCGCGAGGCCGTAGCGCCCGAGCGCCGCGCGCGCCAGCCGGCGGCGGGCAAGCAGGCCGTGGCCCACCATGCCGAGCGCATGGGTGAAATTGGCGAACACGGAGCGCCGCAGCAGCACCGGCTTCTGGAACACCATGGCATGCGCCTTGCGCAGCCCGTCGGCGCCCGCCACCCGGCCGCCGTCGAGCGCGAAGCGCACCGAGCCCGCGCTCGGCGCGATCAAGCCATGGCAGAGCTTGAGGAACAGCGTCTTGCCGGCGCCGTTGGCGCCCAGCACCACGGTGCGCCGTCCCGCGTTCAGTGTCATGTCGTCGATCGCCAGCAGCGTCCGGCCATCGCGCACGATCAGCGCGCCCAGGATCTTCAGCGGCAGGATGGAGGCGGTCGCGCGCATCCGCTCATCCCGCGAATCGTGCGCCCAGCCGGGACACGCCGTAGGCCGCCACGTTGACCGTCAGGGTCAGGCTCATCAGCACCACGCCGAGGCCGAGCGCCAGCGGCAGGTCGCCCTTCGAGGTTTCCAGCGAGATCGCCGTGGTCATGGTGCGGGTGAAGCCGGCGACGTTGCCGCCGACGATCAGGATCGCGCCGACCTCCGCGCTGGCCCGGCCGAAGCCGGCCAGCAGCGCGGTCACCAGGGAAAACCGCGCGTCCCACAGCAGCGTCGGCACCGCGGTAAAGCGGCCGGCGCCCAGCGAGAGCAGGTGCTCGGCATACTCCTTCCAAAGATCCTCGATGGTCTGGCGGGTCAACGCGATGACGATCGGCAGCACCAGCACGAATTGCGCGATCATCATCGCGCGGGGCGTGAACAGCAGCCCGAACACCCCCAGCGGGCCGGAGCGCGACAGCAGCAGGAAGATCGCCAGGCCCGCGACCACCGGCGGCAGGCCCATGAAGGCGTTGATGACCACCACCACCGCCGTGCGGCCCGGGAAGCGGGCGAGCGCCAGCGCCGCGCCGAGCGGCATGCCGACCACCGCGGCGCACCCCACCGCCGTCAGCGTCACCCGCATCGACAGCAGGATGATGCCGAGGAATGCCGGGTCGCTGTAATAGGCAAGGAGACCGCTCGTCGTGGCGTCGTCGGTCATGTCATCTGCCGGTAGTCGATGAAGGGGATCGGATCGCCCGGCGCGACGCCGGTGCTTTCCTCATCGAGTTCGACCAGCCCGTCGGTGCGGGTCAGCGAGGTGATGACGCCTGCCCCCTCCACGGGATACTTGATGGCTACGGTTTCCGTGCCGCGCCGTTGCAGCGAAACCCGCAGGTATTCCCGCCGGCCCGCCTTCTTGCGATGGCTGAAACCGGCGGTCACCGTCGCCGGGTTGAGCGGCGTCGGGATGGCGCCGGCCAACGCCGCGATCAGCGGGCGCAACACATGCGCGAAGGTGACGAATACCGCGACCGGGTTGCCGGGCAACCCGATCAGCGGCGTGCCCTCCATCACGCCCATGGCCACCGGCCGTCCGGGCTTGATGGCCATGCGCCAGAACACCAGTGAACCGCCCGCGGCGATCGCCGCGCGCACGTGGTCCTCCTCGCCCATCGACACCCCGCCCGAAGTGACGACGAGGTCGTGCGACCCGGCGGCGGCGGACAGGTGCGCCCGCATGGACTCCGCCTGATCGGCCAGGATGCCGAGATCGGTCACCACGCAGCCGGAGCGGCGCAGCATGGCGGTGAGAGCAAACCGGTTGGAATCGTAGATCGCGGCGGGGGGAAGCGGCGTGCCCGGGTCGCGGATCTCGTCGCCGGTGGAGAACACCGCCACGCGCGGCCGGCGCCGCACCTGCAGTTCGGCCAGGCCCAGGGCGGCGAGCAGCGCAATGTCGCGCGGCTCCAGCCGGTGGCCCGCGGCCAGCGCTTCGGCGCCGCGCGCGATGTCTTCGCCGCGCGCCCGGCAATTGGCCCCGCGCGCCAGGCCGCACGGCAGCTCCACCCGCCCGTCCTGCAGCACGCGGACGTCTTCCTGCATGAACACGGTGTCGGTGCCGCCGGGCATGGGCGCCCCGGTGAAGATGCGGATGGCCGCCCCGCCAGCGCCTTGCTGCCCGGCAGCCTGCCCGGCGGCCACGCGCCCACCCACCGCCAGCTGGGTCGCGGCGTGCGGATCGAGGTCGGCATAGACGACGGCGTAGCCATCGACGGCGGAGTTGTCGAACACCGGCAGGTCGATCGGCGCCACGACCGCCTCAGCCAGCACCCGCCCGTCGGCATCGGCGATGCCGACACGCTCGGTCTCCACCACGGGGGGTATGCGGGCCGCCATCAGGGCAAGCGCCGCTTCGACGCGCATCAGGTTGCCGCCAAAGGCGAATGCGTCCCCGCTCAGCTGCGCCATCGGTTCCCCGCAAAACGGTCCATGCTCGAGTGCCCGTCCGCGCTCGGCGCGAACCGGAGCGGCATTGCTACAGCACCCGGCTCGGCGGGGAAAGCTGGCGGGCGGCGGAACCGGCCGGGTCGGCGTCAGAAACGCCAGGCTAGGCCCAGGCTGACCACGCTGACCCGCGTCTGGTAGGAGCCGGCGAGGGTGCCGGCGGTCGGACCGCTGGAGAAGTTGATCTGCGAATCGCCGAAGCTGAACTCCTGCAGATAGGCGGCCTGAAGATTGAGGTTGGGGGCCAGCTCATAGGTCGCGCCGAGACCGATGATCGCCTCGGCGGGGCTGGGCAGGCGCGAGGTCCGCCAGGCGTTGCTGACCGGGCTCTGGTCGAGCCCCACGCCCGCTTGCAGCAGCAGCTTCGGCATGGCCTCGGGACGCCAGTTCACGCCGATCGAACCCATCCATGAATCGCTGAAATGCAGCGGCAGGGTGCTGGACGTGCCGTTGCTGCCGACGACGGTCAGCCCCTGCAGCACCGACCAGTGGGTCCATTGCAGGGTCGCCAGGCCGGCGATGGCCGGGGTGATCTGCCACACCGCGCTGATCGTCAGCACGTCGGGCAGCGTGATCTTGGTGGTTACGGGCGTGTTCAGCGCCCCGAGCCGGGCCGCGGTCGTCGGGCTCAGGAGGGCCAGCAAAGGCGGGATGCCGACTGTCTGCTGGCCGTTCAAGGTTCGGCTGATGCGCGAGCGGTAGTCGATGCCGAACCGCCAGGTCGGCGTGGGCTCCCAGAACACGCCCAGGTGGTAGCCCACCGCCCAGTCGGTGCCGTGGATATCGACCGACGGATCGCCGGTGATGGCCGCGGTCGGGCCGGTGTTGATCGCGCTGGTCAGGCGGGCGGCGAAGTAGTCGATGATCGGACCGCCACCGATCGACAACGTCGGCGTCAGCCGGTAGGCGGCCGCCAGCCCGACCTCGACATCGCTGATCGAGGAAACCTTCGACTGGTAGCGGCCTACCCAGTCGCTGGGATAGACGGTGCGCTGGCCGAACGGCGTCTGCACGGACAGGCCGAACTTCAGGTCCTGCGAGAAGCTCCAGACCCCCGCCAGGTAAGGCACGACGGCCGCCCGTCCGGCGTCGCCACCGGAGGAACCGGAGAGCGGTTGGCCGCCGACCAGGTTCTGGCCGCTGAATTCGATCGTCGGAAACAGGCCGTTGACGCCAAGATCGATCTCGTTGGCATTCAGCCGCACCATGGCCGCGGGATTGGACCAGGCGGTGCTGGCGTCGTAGCCCTTCGCGGCCATGCCGGCGAAGGCGTTGGCCGACCAGTCCGGGCTACCGGGCCGGACCTGGAAGCCGTTGGCATGGGCCGCGCCGTGCCAGCCGGCGGCCGCGATGGCAATGACGGTGGTCCAGCCCGCCACCTTGCCGGCCCTGCAACCAGAGCGGAGGGTGGGCCAAGCGCCGGCGAGGGCGCGACTGGAGGTGAACACGATCAGCCCCGGAATCGAAGTCGCATACAAAGCAGCGGCGAATGCTGGTCATTTCGGGACAATTCAGGCATAGCGCACCTTGGGTTTTGGCCAGAACCACGCCTCCCGCGCGGCGAGGCAAAGCGTTGGCACAGTGAGCCGATTCGCGAAGCTAAAGCAACGTCATATTGGTCCGGTGAGAAATGATCTTAATACAGTCGGAGGTCCGTGTTGCTCCCGGTTCCGGTTTCAGCGGGCAGGACGCAGCGCAACCGGTTCATTGGCGAGGCGCATTCCGATGAGTATCGCGCACGTGGCATCCTCGCCGGCCAGGGCCGTCGCAACCGGGGCCTGCCGCTTCGTTTCGAACCACATCGTGAATCTAGTTGCGTCATTGGCTTGACCAGGCCTACTCATGGTTGAATTGCCGCACGTGCCTTGTGGAACCCGAGAATGACCCTGACTTTCATGCACGATCAGCCGAAATTCCTCCGCAGGCCGCTGACTGCGCTGCAGCCGGAATTTGCCGTCCGATCCCGCGCCCTCGACCGTCCCGTGCCGATCCTGGCCTTCGCCGGCGACGACAATCCGGTCAACTCCCGCCCGGCGCGCGACGTGGTGGCCAGCCAGTACTACGAGAGCCTGGATGTATCGCTGACGGAAGAGGATCGGGCCTTCTGGTGCTTCATGCGCCCCGCCCACCGCCCAAGCTTCACCCCTGAACTGCTGTCCGACCTGGCCCGGATGCAGCGGATGATCCGCGACCTGTTCACCGCCACGCCCCGCCCAGTGCCGGCGCCGTTCGATTATTTCGTGTTCGGGTCGCGCTCTCCGGGCGTGTTCAACCTGGGCGGCGACCTGCTGCTGTTCGCCGACCACATCCGGCGCGGCGAGCGCGAGGAATTGCGCCGTTACGCGCATGCCTGCATCGGCATCGTCTACGCCAACTACACCAACTACGACCAGAGCATGGTGACCATCGCGCTCGTCCAGGGCGACGCGCTGGGCGGCGGGCTGGAAGCCGCCCTGTCGTGCGACATCCTCATTGCCGAGCGCCAGGCGAAGTTCGGCCTGCCCGAGATCGTGTTCAACCTGTTCCCCGGCATGGGCGCCTACACGCTGCTGTCGCGGCGCGTGGGCGTGCAGAAAGCGGAACAGATCATCATGAGCGGCCGCATCTACTCCGCCGAGGAGATGCTCGCGCTCGGCGTCATCGACATGGTGGTCGAGGAAGGCCAGGGCGAGCACGCGGTGCGCGATTACTTCGCCCACAACCGCTCGCGCCACCTGGCGCAGTCGGCAATCTACAAGGTGCGGCGGCGCGTGAACCCGGTCTCGTTCGACGAACTGCGCGACGTGACCGACCTTTGGGTGGACACGGCCATGTGCCTGTCCCAGCAGAACCTGAACAAGATGTGCCGGATCGCCGCGGCGCAGGATCGTTTCCGCGCCCGCCAGGCCGAACAGAAGCAGGCCAGCGCCTGACGCCGGGCCGCACTCGCCGAGGCCGCTTCGCTGACCCACTGAACCGCCGCCGTCTTCACGCACGGCTTTGCGCGGCCGGGGTGACGGTGCGCTCGGCAAGCGCCGCGTCCACCCGGTCCAGTTCGGCTTTGATCTGCTCCAGATAGGCAGCCGCGTTGTTGTGCAGCGCCTCGCCGGTAATCGTCTCGAAGGGCGAGCAGATCTTGGCCAGCGGGTGGGCGCCGATATTGGCCGCGGAACTGCGGATCGCATGCGACCTGTCGCGGAATGCCGCCACATCGTCGCGTTCCGTCGCCGCACGCAACTCCGCCAGCCTGGTGCGCACCTCGGTCTGGAAGATCCCGGCGATCTCGGTGACGAATTCGTCCCCGCCAAGCTCGCTCAGCCGCTGCAGCACCTCGGCGTCCAGCGCCGGCGCGGCCGGTCGGAAGCGCGGATGGGCCGCGATTTCGGTGACCCGCGCGGCGGCGGCGACGGCCGGCGCCGGCAGATCCGCCCGCAGCTCGCCAATGATATCGTCGATGAACGCCAGCATCACCGCCGGCTCGATCGGCTTGACCACGCAGGCGTCCATCCCCGCCTCCAGGCAGCGCTCGCGGGTTTCCGGCGTGGCGTCCGCGGTCAGGGCAATCAGCGGCACGCGCTGCTGGCCGAGCGCGGTGAAACGGTAGATCTTCGCCGCCTCGATGCCGCTCACCCCTGGCATGTTCACATCCAGGATCGCCGCGTCGAGCCCGCCTTCCGCCAGCGCATCGAGCGCCTGCTCGCCGTTGCTCACGATGGTCACCTGGTGCCCCGCGGAATGCAGGATCATCTCCAGCACCCGCTGGTTCGTGGTGTTGTCGTCGGCGATCAGGATGTGGTAGCGCGCCCGTTCCGGCGCCGGGACGGATGCCCTGTCCTCCACCGTGGCCGCGCCGCGCCCGCCGGCCAGGAATTGCAGCACATTGGCAAGCTCGCGCTCCGCCATCGGCAGGCCCAGGACACTGGCGAAGGCGCCGCGGCCCGCCGCCACCGGCAAACCTTCGAACGGCGCATCGCGAACCGCGACGAACGACAACGCGTCGGCCGCACAGAGATCGTAAAACGTCCGCGCCGCACCTCCCCCGCCCAGGTTGGCGAACGCCAGGATGCAGCCGCCGGCCGGGCGGAGCCCAGGGTCGGCGAATTCCGGCCGGTCGGGCACCGCCACATCGATGCGCTCGACCCGCACGCCCCATTGCGCCAGTTGCCATGCCAGCGGGGCGACCCCCGGCGGCGCGGCCAGCACGAAGGCGCGCAGGCCGGCAAACCGTGTCGTCTCCGCCGCTGCCGCCGGCTGGCAGCCGAAATCGAGTTCGAACCAGAAGGTGCTGCCCAGGCCCGGGGTGCTCGCCACGCCGATATCGCCGCCGAGCAGGCGGACGAACTTACGGGTGATGGCGAGGCCAAGGCCGGTTCCGCCGTAGCGGCGCGCGATCGACTCATCGCCCTGGGTGAAGCTCTCGAAAATCCGTTCCAGCGCCTCGGGGGCGATGCCGATGCCGGTGTCGACCACCTCGAAACGCAGCCGGCAGCGCCCTTCGTCGTGCCGCACGGCATCCACCGCAACGGTGACGCTGCCGCTGTCGGTGAACTTGATGGCATTGCCCACCAGGTTCAGCAGGATCTGGCGCAGCCACCCGCTGTCGCCGACCAACAGTGGCGACAGGCGTGCCGCGACGTGCAGGTTCAGCCGCACGCCCTTGCTGCGCGCCTGCGACAGGAAGATGGTGCGAATCTCGCCAAGCAGCCCGGTCAGATCGAAGGCTTCTTGCTTGAGGGGCATCCGCCCCGCTTCGACGCGCGACAGGTCGAGAATGCCATTGATCAGCATCAGCAGGCAGCGCGCCGAGGTCATGATCGTCTGGCTCATCTCGGCCTGTTCGGCGTCGAGCTTGCTGCTCTCCAGCATCGCGCCCATGCCGATGATGGCGTTCAGCGGCGTGCGCAGTTCGTGGCTGACGCTGGCAAGGAACATCGACTTGGCCTGGCTGGCCTGCTCGGCTTCCAGCCGCGCCTTGGACAGCGAGTTGATGAGCATGAGCGCGTAGAGCGGCAGCACGACCAGCCACATCATCAGGCCGGCGACCAGCGCCGGATGCTCGCCCCAGAACGGGGCGCCTACCGCGGCGGCCGCGAAGCTGGCGATCGACAGCCCCATCGCCGTCAGCAGGAATTTCGAACCGAAGCGGAACCCGTTGCCGAAGATCACCCAGAGATAGGTCGGGAAAATCCAGACGGTGGCGGCGCCGCCGATCCTGAGCTCGTAGGACAGCGCCGAGAGGTCGAGCAGCAGCGCCAGGTACCGGCGCGCCCGCGATTCATCGGGATGCATGCAGATGTGGATGAGGACGACGATGCTGAGCAGGACATAAAGGCTCGCCGCCAGCACCGGCCAGCCATCCAGCAGCCCGCGCGGCGCGGCCCACAGGTTGTAGCCGAGCGCCGCCAAGGCGCCGACCATCCGGTTGAACATCATCTGCGAGTCGTCGTTGGCCATCACGGCGGCCCACAGGCGACGCGCCCGTTCCAGAATCGACACGTTGCCGCTCACCACCGCTGTCCCACCGCCAACGCCGGCTGCCGCTGGGCGGCCGGCATGCGGTGCGGCTGTTGCTGGGCGCGCTGGTCGGCCGGCCTGGCCCGCAGGAACGCCTCGAACTGGCCGGCATCCATCGGATAGCCGGTGTAATAGCCCTGCACCGCATCGCAGCCGGCCAGCCGCACCTGGTCGACCTGGTAGCCGGTCTCGGCCCCTTCGGCGAGCACCTCGATGTTGAGCGCACGGCCGAGCCCGACGACCGCGCGAATGATGGCAACGTTGTTCGGATCCTCCAGGCCGGCGACGAACGTCCGTTCGATCTTGAGCTGGTCCACGTGCAGGCTGGTCAGCCGCGCCAGCGAGGAATAGCCGGTGCCGAAATCATCGACCGAGATCTGCACGCCGCGCTGCTGCAGATTCTCGAGGTCGCGCACGGCGGAATGGGTGCGCTGCAGCAGCACCTCCTCGGTCAGCTCGATGCCCAGCAGCGTTGGCGGCAGACCGGTCGCGTCCAGTTGCCGCATCACCATGTCGAAGATGCTGGAGGTGGAAGACCGCAACGGCGACAGGTTGACCGACACGCGGACGGGGTTGACCAGGGTCTTGAACCAGACCTTTGCCTGCCGGCAGGCCTCGTGCAGCACCCACTGGTCGATTTCCTGGATCAACCCGGTTTCTTCCGCGGCCCGCAGGAAGCCGGCGGGCTGCACCAGGCCGTCGTGCTGGCTCTGCCAGCGGATCAATGCCTCCGCCCCCATCACCTTGCCGCTGCGCAGGTCGATCTGGGGCTGGTAGTGCAGCACGAATTCGCCGGCTTCCAGCGCGTGCGGCAGCGAGCTTTGCAGCCGGATCGCCTCATGCGCCTGCTGCAACATTTCCCTGGCGAAGAAGGTGAAGCCGCCCCGTCGGCTGGCCTTGACGCGGTACATCGCCAGGTCGGCGTTCTGCAGCAGCTCTTCCACGCTCTCGCCGTCCCGCGGGTAGAGGGTCACGCCGATGCTGGCGCTGGTCACCACCTTGCGGCCGTCGATCACGAACGGATCGAGCAGCAACTGGTTGATGCGGCTGGCGAACTGCGCGGCGTCCGAGGGGCTCGTCGCGGTCACCTGGATAATGGCGAACTCGTCGCCGCCGAGGCGGGCGACCATGTCGCCCTCGCCAATGGCGTGTTGCAGCCGCTGTGCCACCGCCTGCAGCAGCCGGTTGCCGAACGGGTGGCCGAGCCCGTCGTTGATGTATTTGAAGCGATCCAGGTCGAGGAAATGCAGTGCGAAGACCCGCCCGCTGATGCGGTGCGATTCCAGTTCGCGGCGCAGCCGGTCGTAAAGGTGGGCCCGGTTCGGCAGCGTCGTGAGATGGTCGTGCTGCGCCAGGTAGACCAGCTGGGCCTCCGCCCGCTTGCGCTCGGTGATGTCGAGCGAGGAGGTCAGCACGCCGATGGTCTTGCCGTCCGCCTCGCGCAGCGGGGACTTCACGGTCAGGAACGTCCGCGCGCCGCCGGCGTTGTCGATGAAGGTTTCCTCGAACCCTTCCAGCGCCTTGCCCGACGCCAGCACCTGCCGGTCGAGCTCGGGGCTGCTGTCCGCCGGGCGGCGGAGCGCCCCGCCCAGCACCGAGCCCTGATAGGCATTCACGAAGATGCAGTTGCCCTCGGCGTCGGTGGCGCTGATCATCGCGGGCACCGTATCGATCACCTGCGCCAGCCGTTCGCGGCTGTGGCGCAGCAGTTCGTCGCGCGATTTTTCGCTTTCCTTCAGTTCGTGCTCGAGGCTGAAGGCATGGGCGCGCATCAGCCGCTGGTGGCGGCCGAGCCGCACCAGGTTGCGCGCGCGCGTCTGGAACTCCAGGTAGTCCACCGGGGAAAGCAGGAAATCGCTGGCGCCGGATTCCAGCGCCTCGATGCGGAAGTCGTGGTCGGCGTAAGCGGTTACCACGACCACCGGCACGTCGGGACAGGTCGGCACCTGCCGCACATGGCGGGTGAATTCGGCGCCATGCATCGTCGGCATCTTGTAGTCCGAGATCACCAGGTCGGCGTGGTTCTCAGTGAGCCATTCCAGCGCCTTGCGTGGATCGTTGAACGAATGGACGCGGACATTCGGCTCCAGGCCGGCCGCGATCTTGGCATATATCCTGAGATTGGCCGCCGAATCGTCGACGATAACAATATGCGCGCCATCCTGGTGCTCAAGTTCACCGAATGCGTAAGGATTGTTTGTACGCGTGTGAATCGTTGCTGGAGAATACACTGTCATTTTTTGCTGGCCAACCGTCATATTTTCAATATTTTTGTGTTGGACCGATTGGCCTGTGCTTCGCCCCGCCGCACGGGATGCGCCGTTCCTCCCAACCGGCCGGGCCGCCGGCTCGACCGCGCGCGCCAGCCCAGCCGTGTTGCGCCGGCTTGCCACCGCTGCGTCGAGCAGGAAGGAGGGCAGATTGAGATACGCATGCGCCGCAGTGTTGCGCGGGATACGTTAACCTTTCGTTTACTTTTCGATCCGCTTCCCCGCCGCTCAGAGGAGGTCGCGCAGGACCTCAGTGAGCTGGCCGACGAGGTAAGGCGCGAACGACCGCCCGACTTCGAGGCGGAAAACCTCGGGGGCAGGTCGCCAGAGCACGATCTCGGCCTTGGCGAACAGCGTGCGGGTCGCCATGCCGACCGGGAAGCCGTCCGGGTCCAGATCGAGCGGGCAGCCGGCGGCAAGGAGGTGGTCCGCCATCGGGCCTTCCACGACCAGGCCGGCGTTGCGGTGGCTCACATCGACCACGCTCGCCGCGCGGCCGGCGACGGCCTCCCGCAGGCCGCGGCAGAGCGAGGCGGCCTCGCCCGCCGGCGCCATCAGCAGCCATTCGTCCGGTCCAAGCCACAACGCGGCGCGCTGACCGGCAATTTCGGCGCGACAAGGCCGCTGGGGCAGCGCGACGCCGAATATCCCACCATCGCCGCGACAGACGAACCGGCAAAGCGGCCCCGCATCCCGCACCCCGGCCTGCGGGCCGCCGATGGGCAGGGCAAGCCCGGCAAGGGCGGTCCGGGGTGCTGCCGCGGGTTCAGCCATTGAGACGTTCCCCCTGCGGATCAACGAACACGGGCGAGGTGACCGTCACCGCGAGGTCGCCGGCCGGCATAGGTACATAGAGTCGCTCCCCCAGCCGTCCGCGCCCGCCGGCCAGCATCGCCAGCGCGATCGAACGCCCGAGCGTGGGGCTCCGGTACGACGAGGTGACGTGCCCGAGCGCCGGCGTTCCCGCCCGCGGGGCCGGGGAGGCAACGATCTGCGCGCCTTCCTCCAGCACCGCTGCCGGATCGGCTGTCTGCAGCCCCACGAGTTGCTTGCGATCCGGCTTCAGCATATCGGGCCGCCGCAACGACCGCTTGCCGACGAAATCCCGCTTCTGCCGGCCGATGGCCCAGGCAAGCCCGGCATCGTCGGGGGTCACGCTGCCGTCGGTGTCCTGGCCGACGATGAGGTAGCCTTTCTCCGCGCGCAGCACATGCATGGCCTCGGTGCCATAGGCACCGGCGCCATGCTTGCGTGCCTCGGCCCAGATCGCCTCCCAGACGGCGCGGCCATGGTCCGAAGGCACGTTCACCTCGAAGCCCGCCTCGCCGGTGAAACTCACCCGGAACAGCCGGGTTTCGACCCCGCAGATGTGGCCCTGCCGCACCGCCATGTGGGGGAAGCGGTCGGGAGCGAGATCGATATCGTCGACGAGCGGCGCCAGGATCGCGCGCGCCCGCGGGCCCTGCACCGCGATCACCGCCCACTGCTCGGTGGTCGAAGTCAGCCAGACCTTGAGGTCCGTGAACTCGGTCTGGAGGTAGTCTTCCATCGTATGCAGCACGCCGGGCGCCCCGCCGGTCGTCGTCGTAACATGGAACAGGTCGGGCGCCAGGCGCGCCACGACGCCGTCGTCCATGATGAAGCCGGCCTCGTTGAGCAGCACGCCGTAGCGGCAGCGGCCCACCGCAAGGCGATGCCATGGGTTCACATACATCCGCTCGAGGAACTCGGCGGCATCGGGGCCCACCACCTCGATCTTGCCGAGCGTCGAGGCATCGAACAGGCCGGC
>CAIMEK010000871.1 GCA_903839965.1 uncultured Acetobacteraceae bacterium
ACCGCCACGACGGCGACGTGGTCGCGCTCGCCCGCGCTGCGGCTGCTGGTCGACGGGCAGGTGGTGGCGCCGCTCTCGGTCGAGGGGGGATTGCACGTTTTCCGGCTGGCCGGTCCGGGTGCGGAAATCCGCCTGCTGTCGCGCTCGATGGTGCCGGCGGCGCAGCAGTCGGGATCGCCCGACGTGCGCCGGCTCGGCGTGAGCCTGCATTGGATGCGCCTGCGCAGCGCCGACGCGGTGCTTGAGCTGCGGGGCGACAGCCCGGGGTTGGAGCAGGGATTCCACGCGGCGGAGGCGGGGGCGCGCTGGACCGACGGGTACGCCCTGCTGCCGGACCGGTTGCGCCGGTTCCTGGCGGGCGGGATCACGGTCGAGGTGCAGATCGGCGAGCCCGATATCCGCTATGAGCTGGCGCCGTACGAGCCGCGCCCGCGCGCGCTGGTGATCGACGAGATGGTGCCGACGCCCGACCGCGACGCCGGCTCGAACGTCATCCTCGAGCACATGCGCCTGCTGCAATCGCTCGGCTTTGCGGTGACGTTCCTGCCGGTCAACATGGCCGCCCCTTCGCCCTATGCCGAGGCGCTGGCGGAGCTGGGCATCGAGTTGGCGGCGCAGCCGTTCTACGCCAGCCCCGACCATATGCTCGCGCTGCGCGGCTCGGAGTTTGCGTTGGCGTATGTCCACCGTGTGGCCGTTTTCGAGCGGGTGCTGCCGTTGCTGCGGCGGTGCGCGCCACAGGCGCGCGTGCTGTTCAACAACGCCGACCTGCACTTCCTGCGCCTGCAGCGCGAGGCCGAGGTGACCGGCGCGCCGGCGCTGCGGCGTGAAGCGGGGGAGATGCGCGAGCACGAGCTGCGGGCCTTCGCCGCCGCCGACGCCAGCCTGGTGTGCAATGCGCAGGAAATCGACCTGCTGCGCCAGGAAGTGCCGGAGGCACGGATGGTCTACCTGCCCTGGGTGATCGGCCGGCGGCCCGTCGGCAAGGCCGGCTTCGCCGAAAGGCAGGGCCTGATGTTCCTCGGCGGGTTCGGCCACCGGCCCAATCCCGACGCGGTCGTGTGGTTCGTGACCAAGGTGATGCCGCTGCTGCGGCGGCTGCTGCCCGACGTGGCGCTGCATGTCTATGGCCACGGCGTGACCGCGCCGGTGCACGACCTGGCGGGCCCGGACGTGGTGATCGAAGGCCATGTCGCGGCGCTGGCGGAGGCGTTCGCGCGGCATCGGGTATTCGTCGCGCCGCTACGCTTCGGCGCCGGGTTCAAGGGCAAGCTGGCCGAGTGCCTGGCGCACGGCGTGCCGGCGGTGGCCAGCAGCGTGGCGGTCGAGGGCACCGGGCTGGTCGACGGCGAGCATCTGCTGGTGGCCGATGGCGCCGCGGCGTTCGCGCGCGCCATCGCCCGGCTGTACGCGACGCGGGCGCTGTGGGAGCGGCTGGCCGGGCGGGGGCGCCGGTTCGTCGAGACCGAATTTTCCGAACAGCGCGGCCGCGACCGGCTGCGCGAGGTACTGGCGCTGGCCGGGGTGGCGGTGTCAGCCGACCGGGCGTAGCCGTGCGGGCTGCAGCCGGTTGGGGCCGCCGCGCCGGCGTCCCCAGGCCCGCCGCAGCAGCGCCGCCACGAACAGCGCCAGCCCCCACAGGACGACCTGCACCGCCGGGCGCGGGCCGAAGGCGACGTTCAAATTGGCCTGCAGCACCAGCCAGGCCCGCGCGCCGGTGGCCAACCCGTACCAGGCCGTCTCGATGCCGGCGGTCGCCAGGCCGGACAGCACCGCCAGCACCGGCAGCAGCGCCACCCGGCGCTGCCAGCGCTTCGGCGCCAGCCGCCACAGCACCAGCCAGCAGGCGAAGCCGGTGGCCAGCACCGCCGCGGTGACATCGGCCTTGGACTGCAGGAAGTAGTGCCACAGCCCCAACGGCAGCAGCGCAAAGATCAGCATGTGCAGCCGCTTCCAGCGCCGCCCCAGCCGCTTTTGCCAGCCGTCGGTGGAGGTGATGGCCAGCGCGGCAAGCATCAGCAGCGCCACGCAGCCGATGGTGAGGTAGAAGCGCAGCACGATCTCGCTGGCGACCTTGTCGAGCTGCCATTTCTGGTCGATGCAGTAGAGCACCAGGTGCGCGGCGCCGTAGCAGGCCGTCGTTACCCCCAGCATGCGGCGCAGCTTCACCATGCCAGGCCAGTCGAGCACCGCGCGGGCCGGCGTCACCGCGAGCGTCAGCAGCAGGAAGCGCACCGTCCAGTCGCCCAGCCCGTGCTGCACCTCGGTGATCGGGCGGCCGCCGAGGGCATGCATCGCCCAGCCCAGGGCGAGCTCGGCGCCGGGCACCAGCACCAGCAGCAGCACGACGGCCTTCAGCGGGGAAAACCGCCCGCCGTGGTCGCGCCAGACCGCCAGGCCGGCGAACGGAGAGTCAGGGGCTCTGCCCATGCAAATCCTCAGCGCATCCGGGGTCCCGGCGGCGGGTCGATCCGCCGGTAGCCTTCCGGGATGCGGAAAACCGCGGCGTCCTGCGGCACATAGGCAAGGTGCAGCGCTTCCACCAGTACACGTCCGGTGGCGATGGCGCGCAGCAGCACGCCGTCGGCGGTGATGCACACCAGGGTCGGCGTGCCGGTCGCGTCCCTGGTCTGCCACTCCGTGCAGGGCGTGCCGGCCACGGTGTCGGTGCCGCTGTTCTCGAAGGCGGCGCCGGGCGCCGGGGCGGGCATGGCCTGGGTCGAGTCGATCTCCAGCACGGAGCGCTCGCCGTCGCGCACCGTGGCCATCCGCTTCGCGCGGGTGTCCACCACCACCCACATGCCCGGGGTGGGCGGGTCGACGCGCAGCATGCCGGTGCCGGCCGCCCAGCGCATGCGCTCCTCTACCACCCGCGCGCCCCGCGCGTCGGCCTGCACCATCATGTATACGATATCGACATCGCGGCTCGGGATCAGTACGGGCTGCTGCTGCGCGGCGGCGCCGAAGGCCACCGGCAGGAACGCCAGCAGGGCGAGCGGCTTCACGGCTGGCGGCCGCGCAGGCGGTCGAGCACGGCGGCGGCGGCGGGCCCGGAAAGCAGGCCCTGGAGACCCTTGCCGCCCTGGCCAGGCCCGGGCGCGATGGCGACCCGGCGCAGGTTCGGCGGCGGGAAGAACAGAGTCTCGGGCTGCGCGCCGTACTCCACCCGCGTCGCCACGACGTGGCCGGTGCGCCCTTTGCGATCTTGTCCGTCGGCGCGCAGTACCGTGCCGTCGGCGGTGATGCAGGCGGTGCCGCTGGCGGCGTCGGCGACGATGTCCCACACCGTGCAGCGCTGCCCGGCGATGGTGGCGGTGCCCTTGCGAGTGAAGCTGCGGCCGTCCTGCAACGCGAGGGCCTGCTCGAGGCCGGCGTTCGGCGGCGCGTCCAGCATCATGCCGAGCTGCTCCATGACGATGCTGGCGCGGCGGGCCTTCAGGTCCACCAGCACATAACCGGGCAGTTCGCCGTCGAGCCGGACGCGGCCGGCGGCGGCCGAGGCGCGCAGCACGAAGGCATGCGGCGCGTCGGCCCCGGAAACCCTGGCCTCGTACGTCACCGCCACGTCGCGGGTCGGCGGAAAGGTCGGACGCTGCTGCGCCGCGGCCGGCGCCGAGGCCGCCAGCAGAACGGCCAGCGCGGCAATGGCCGGATCAGCGCGCATCGGCACCC
>CAIMEK010000872.1 GCA_903839965.1 uncultured Acetobacteraceae bacterium
GAACGCCGACCTCTTCCGGCGAAGTATTCCGGCAGGATTTCATGGCGCATTGGCGAAAATAGCGAGACAAGGTAACTTGCTCTTCCAGTCGGCAGTTGGCAGCAACGATGGATACACGCGAGTCGATGGCATTGGACGGTCTCTGGCGCTTCTCTCCCGATCCGCAGGGTGACGGGGAGCGTCGTGGCTTTGCCACGCCCGAGTTCTCCGTGCAGCGCTGGCGCGAGGTGTTGGTGCCTTCGGTCTTCGAAGCCGGCTGTCCCGACCTCGACTATTACCAGGGCATCTGCTGGTATCGCCGGAATTTCCAGTTACCGGCGGAGTGGCGGGATCGCCGCATCGTGCTACGCTTCGAGGCGGTCAACTACCGTGCGAAGGTCTGGCTCAACGGCGTGCTCGTCGGCGAGTCGCGCGACGGCTTTCTCCCCATCGAGTTCGACGTGCGGCAGACCGCGGACTGCGGCGGCGACAACGTGCTGGCGGTGGCGGTGGATAATCGCCATTATCCCGGCGACGTGCCCGGCATGCACGTGGGCTGGCGCGGCTACGGCGGCATTCTACGCGAAACGAGCATCTACACCACCGACCCCTGCTTCCTCGACGCACTGACCATTTACGGCACACCGTGCCGGAAGGGCGGCCAGGTCGCCTGCCGCGTGCGCGTGGTCAACACCCGTCGCACCCCGGTCAAAGGCGCGCTGGAAGTGATGATCCACGACACGCTGGGCTACTCCGTCACCGTGCTCGGCGCGCATGGGCTGCGGCTCGCGCCCGGCGAAGCTCGCGAGGTGGCGGTGGACGGCGCGCTGAAGGACGTGATGGAGTGGTCGCCGGCAGCGCCGGTGCTCTACCGCGCGGTGGCGCAGTTCACCGAGGGGCTGGAGGCCGTCGACACCGTCGATACCCGTTTCGGCCTGCGCTGCATCGAAGTCACCCCGGAGGGCCTGCGCCTC
This sequence comes from uncultured Acetobacteraceae bacterium, assembly GCA_903839965.1. Taxonomy (GTDB): domain Bacteria; phylum Pseudomonadota; class Alphaproteobacteria; order Acetobacterales; family Acetobacteraceae; genus Rhodovastum. The sequence continues at coordinate 954 of CAIMEK010000872.1, forward strand.
AACGGCCAGCCGCTCTTCCTCACCGGCTTCAACCGGCACGAGGATTCGCCGCGCGCCGCCATGGCTGTCGATCTGGATACCGCGCGTCGCGACCTGGAGCGCATGAAGGAGGCAGGCGCCAACTACGTGCGGCTGTGCCATTACCCGCACCATCCAGGCGAACTCGACCTGTGCGACGAACTCGGCCTGCTGGTCTTCGGCGAGATTCCGCTCTATTTTTGGAACGATGTCGAGGAAGGCCGCCGCACCAACGCCGAACGCGAGGCGACCGCCGCCCGCCAGTTGGCTGGGATGATCGCCCGCGACATCAATCATCCCAGCCTCATCTTCTGGTCGGTGAGCAACGAAACCCACGAGAACGAAGCGGAGGTGGTGGCCACCAACGCCGCGCTCATCCGCCGCGCCAAGGCGCTCGACCCCTCCCGCCTGTGCGTGCACGTCAGCAGCCACTGGGCCACCTCCCCGCACTTCGAGGAGGACGATGTCATCTGCGTGAACGGCTATCCCAGCATCGACTGGGAGACGCCCGGCAGCAGCGTCGTCGGCGCGGAAGGCCGTGCCGCCGCGGTGTGGCGGCAGCAATTGGCGGCGCTACACGCGTGTTACCCGGACAAGCCGATCCTCATCACCGAATTCGGCTATCCCTCCTTCGCCGGCACCTTCGACCACGTCTTCGGCGAGGATGCCCACGCCCGCGTCATCGCCGACGAATTCACCGCCTTCGACGCATCCTATTGCTGCGGCGCCACCATCTGGTGCTGGGCCGATCACCCGTGGCCGACGGGCCGCTTCCTCGGCGGGCTCACCGTCAGCCCCTTCGGCGTGGTCAGTCGCGAGCGCCGGCCTCTCGCCGCCTTCCATACCGCCGCCGCGCTCTTCCGCACGCGCCAGGGGCTGGAGCCGCCGCCGACCGCGGCATGGCCCGGCCCGCAGTCGATCATCATGCTCAGGCCGGATATGGACAACCTGCCGGCGCCGAACTTCCCGCCCGGCTACGGCATTCGCCACATGGCGGTGGGAGACATCGGGCTGTGGACCGACATCGAGCGCGACGCCGAGCCGAAGATGTGGATCACCGACGACATGTTCTTCCTGGAGTTCGGCGACGACTTGAAGGCCATCGCAGGCCGCTGTTTCATCATCACCGATCCGCGGGGCCGCGGCATCGGCACCATCAGCGCCTGGTATCACCGCAACTTCCACGGCGAAGACTGGGGCCGCATCCACTGGGTCGCCGTCCGCCCTGCCGAACAAGGCAAAGGTCTCGGCAAAGCCGCCCTCGCCTACGCCCTGCACGCGCTGGCGCAATGGCACGACCGCGCCTTCCTGGAAACCTCCATCGAGCGCCTCCCGGCCATTCGCCTCTACCTCAACGCCGGCTTCCGGCCCGACCTCACCTTCCCCGAGCAACGGGAAGCCTGGCAAACGCTGAACGAGCAGCTCAACCATCCAGCGCTGACTGAAGCGCTGGCAGAGAAAATAACAACC
>CAIMEK010000873.1 GCA_903839965.1 uncultured Acetobacteraceae bacterium
CCCTGGCGATGCGCAGGAACACGCGCGGGTGGCCGAGCGCGCCGGCGCCGCCGTCGCAGGCGACGGTGCGCTCGTTCACGTGGAGGATTTCGGTTGGCGCGGGGATGGCGGTGCCGTCCGGCATGAGGGCCTCGGAAGATGGGGGATTGCCCCGGGGGGCGGGGAGCATGATAGCCATGAGCGCCGTGCTTTCAACCTCGCACCTTTCCCACCGTTCCGCGATCGCCTCGGGCGCGTGCCCGGCGCTGGCGATTCCGCGGCGCGGCGTGCTCGCGCTGGGCGCCTCGGCCGTGCTCGGCGGCTGCGTGGCGATGCGGGCCCCGCCCGGGCCGCCGGTGGAAGCGTCGGTGATGGGCGAACACGCCTTCACCATGCCGGACGGCGCCAGGCTGCCCTATCGCGCCTGGCTGCCGGGCGACCCGCCGCGGGCGGTGGTGCTGGCGCTGCACGGTTTCAACGACAGCCGCGACGCCTGGGAATACCCGGCGCCGGCCTTCGCGGCCGCCGGCGTGGCGGTATATGCGCCCGACCAGCGCGGCTTCGGCGCGGCCCCGGGGCGGGGGCTGTGGCCGGGAAGCGCCGCGCTGGTGGCGGACGCGGCGGAGATGGCGCGGCTGGTGCGGATGCTGCATCCGGGCGTGCCGCTGGTGCTGATGGGCGAGAGCATGGGCGCCGCGGTGCTGATGGTGTTGGCCGCCGGCCAACTCGCGCCGGAGGGGGCGTCGTACGTGCTGATCGCCCCGGCGGTGTGGGGCCGGGCGCGGATGAATTTCGTGCTGTCGGGCACGCTGTGGCTGGCGGTGACGCTGGTGCCGGGGATGGCGCTGGGCCGCGTGCCGGTGCGCATCCTCGCCAGCGACAATCGCGCCGCGCTGATCCGGCTGTCCACCGACGCGTTGACCATCCAGGAGACGCGCATGGATACACTGGGCGGGCTGGTGGACCTGATGGACGCGGCGTTGGCGGCGGCGCCGCGGGTGCGGGTGCCGGCGCTGTTTCAGTATGGCGGCAAGGACGAGCTGGTGCCCGAGGCGGCGACGGCGTTCACCTGGCGCGCCTTGCCGCGCAGCGGCACGGACGGGCCACGGATCGCCTATTACCCTGGCGGCTATCACCTGCTGCTGCGCGACCTGGAGCGGGCGGCGCCGATCGGCGATATCCTGGCGTGGCTGCGGGACCCGGCGGTGGCGTTGCCTTCGGGGGCGGACCGGGCGGCCGATGGCTGGTTGGAGACGCGGGATTGAGGCGCTGGCGCCGGGGCGTGTTCTGCGCTATCTCGATAGCAGGCTGGACCCGTAGCTCAGTTGGATAGAGCGTCGCCCTCCGAAGGCGAAGGCCGCACGTTCGAATCGTGTCGGGTCCGCCAGTCTTTTTAAAGGCTTCCCTCACAATGCTGAGCTTTCGGAATGCCCCTAGGTAGCACATAGGTAGCAGGAAGCGGCGAAGTGTGCGTGTCGGGGAGGTCATGCTGCCACCCTTACCAGTGGGTTTGGCGCCGTGCTGTTGTGCTTGGCCCTATCCCGCGCCGCCCGCACCCGGCGGTTTTTCAAGGCTTCGGCGATGGCGCGGAGACCAGTCATCCCCGTCGCTCACAACTAGCGAACGAGCGGCAACACGTCGCCCGCAAGACTTTTAATCTTGGGGCCGTGGGTTCGAGTCCCACCGGGATCACCACGTTAACTTATTGAACTGTATTGATTATCTAGCCGGTTGCCGCGACGCTAAGCTAAAGCGGATTTGGTCTGACAGGACATTGACAGGACAGTGGGACCGATCAGGGCGGGAAAACGGGTAGCCATCGCCCCCATTGGGTTCCGTCCGGCAGAATGATGCCCCACCGCCTGGCAGTGCTGGCTCCGCTATCGACCAGCATCGCGGCAATTGCCCGATGCGTCCTGGCGTCTGCCACCTGCATCTGCCGGATGATCGGCAGCACGCTTGCGGCAAATGTGCCCGCTGCCGCCCGCCCGAGTAGCCACAGCGCCCTTCGCGCTGGCGTCGGTGGCGCTTGTGCGGCTACCAAGGACTATCCCCGCAAGGGAGTGGCGGCTCAGGATAGGATCGTGATTCGTAATCAGTAGGTCCGGAGTTCGATCCTCCGCGGCGGCACCAGTAACTTCTTGAAATTGAACAGAGTTTTGCCCAAAGAAATTGGCCTGCTTATTTGAGAGTCGGCCCAAATAAGCGCTTTTCGTTGTTTCCTGTCCCCCTTGGTGCCGGGCCGGGGGCTGGCGCCGATCGATGCGGACCAAGCGGAATGAGGCGCACCCACGCTGGAGTTCCTAAAGCGGCGGCAGTGGAAAGCTTGTCAAGGCGGCGGGGCTCCCGGTCGACACGGTCATCCACGACCTGCGCCACTCGTTCGCCTCGGCGCTGGCCAACGCGGGCATACCGCTCTTCGAGATAGGGCGGGTGCTGGGCCATGCGCAACTGTCCACCACGACACGGTACGCCCACCACGCCCCCGAGCGACTGGTCGCCACGGCGTCCACCGCCGCCCTGGCCTGGGACCTCGCGATCGACACCGTGGAGGCGACGGCGGCATGACGAAGGGGAGAGAGGGCCAGCGCGGCCCTCTCTTTTTTTGCTTGCGCGCATCCGCAACCGCCATCCTTTGGTGGTGCCGGCGCCCAGTGCTAGCCTGGAAACGATCAGACAGCGCACCGACACTGGATCCCCATGGCCATCGACCTGCAAGACCTCGCCCGACGGCTTTTCCACACAGCGAACCTTCTGTGGACCAACACCGGCCTCCGCCCGGACCAGTATGCCCAGCCCGTCCTCGCCCTGATCGCCTTGCGGCAGATGGAGGCCAAGTTCCTGCAGGTGGATGCTGAGCTGAAGCCCACATTCAAGGGCCGCCTGAAGCCCACGCCGGCCGCCTACCAGGCCCAAGGCGCGATGTTCGTGCCGGAGGTCGCCCGCTTCTCCAGGCTCCTCGCCCTGCCCGGCAACGCCAACCTCGGCGCCGAGCTGACCGCCGCCATGGACGCCATTGTGGAGGCGAACCCCGAGCTTGCCGGCGTGCTGCCGCGGGGCTACGCGGCCCTGCCGAACACCGTGCTGGCCGACCTGCTGCGCCTGCTCGCCCCGCTGGAGGTGGAAGGCGACGCCTACGGGCTGATATTCGAATACTTCATGGGCGAGTTCGCCTCTGCCTTCATGCAGAAGGGCGGCGAGTACTTCACGCCGGCCTCGATCGTGAAGCTGATCGTGGAGGTGATCGAGCCGTTCCACGGCGCCATCCTTGACCCGGCTTGCGGCTCCGGCGGCATGTTCGTGCACTCCGCCGAGTTCGTCCGCCGCCACCACAAGTCGGCCGACAAGGAGCTGGCCGTCTACGGCATCGAGAAGATGGCCGACACGCTGCGCCTGTGCCGGCTGAACCTCGCCGTGCACGGGCTCTCCGGCGACATCCGCGAGGCCAACACCTACTACGACGACCCGCACAAGCTGCGCGGCCGTTTCGACTTCGTGATGGCGAATCCGCCGTTCAACCAGAGCGAGGTGGACCGCTCCCGCCTCGTCATCGCCACCGGCCAGGTGGACCGGCGCTATCCGCTCGGGCTGCCGACAGTGAACAACGCCAACACGCTCTGGATCAACCTGTTCTACGCCGCCCTGAACGAGACCGGGCGGGCCGGCTTCGTGATGGCCAACAGTGCCAGCGACGCCGGCGGCAGCGAGCGGGACATCCGCCGCAAGCTGATCGAGATCGGCGCGGTGGACTGCATCGTCGCCGTGGGGCCGAATTTTTTCTACACCGTCACCCTGCCGGTGACGCTGTGGTTCCTCGACCGCGGCAAGGCGAAGGGCAAGCGTGCCGACCAGGTGCTGTTCCTCGATGCGCGGCACCTGTTCCGGCAGGTGACGCGGGCGCATCGGGAGTTCGACCCGGACCAGATCGAGTTCCTCGCCAACATCGTCCGCCTCTGGCGCGGCGAGCCGATGGAAGATGTCGCAAGCAGCGGCCCCCGCGTGGCCGAGGCGTTTCCCGAGGGGGCGTACCGTGACGTGCCGGGGCTCTGCCGGGCGGCTAGGCGGGCCGACATCGCCGCCCAGGACTGGAGCCTGAATCCAGGCCGTTACGTAGGCGTGGCGCCGGGGCAGGAGGTGGACGACGAGGAGTTCCGGGTGAGACTGGAAGCTCTACAGGAGGAGCTTGAGGGGCTGAACGCTGAGGCAGGGCAGCTTCAAGCACGGATTGCGCAGAACGTGGCGGAGTTGCTGGAAGCATGAGCGGATGGCCCATTGTCGAACTAAAAGGCCTAGTCCAGGATGATCGTGGAATTTCCTACGGCATCGTCCAGCCGGGGAGGCCCGTTACTGATGGCGTCCCAATCGTCAGGGTGTCTGACGTTCGCGGCGGCAGGATTGATATCTCAAATCCGCTTAAAGTCAGTCCCACTGTCGAGGCCTCATACGTTCGCACGCGCCTTCGAGGTGGGGAGCTACTCGTCACCGTCGTAGGCACAATAGGCGAAACGGCAATCGTCTCTCACGACATCGCAGGCTGGAACGTCGCCCGTGCGGTCGCCGTCGTCCCTGTCCGGCCCGAAGTCGGAGCGTATTGGGTGAAGCTGGCTCTCTGCGCTCCAGCATCCAAACAGATGATGCAGAGCCACCTCAACACGACCGTGCAGCCCACCCTCAATCTTGGCGTCGTAGCAAAGCTGCCCATCGTATTGCCGCCCACCAAAGTCCGCGAGCGCATCGCCTCCATCCTGGGTGCCTACGACGACTTGATCGAGGTGAACCGGCGGCGCATCGCGGTGTTGGAGGAGATGGCCCGGCGCCTGTTCGACGAGTGGTTCGTCCACTTCCGCTTCCCAGGCCACGAAGGCCGCAAGATGGTCGAAACGGAACACGGGAGTTTGCCAGAGGGGTGGCGCTGGGCTCGGCTCGACGAGATGTTGGTTCTGCAGCGCGGATTTGACCTACCCACCACGCTACGGGGGGAAGGACCATATCCGGTTGTCACCGGTTCCGGCTTCAACGGCTTTCATTGCGAAGCGAAAGTGCAGCCCCCTGGAATCGTGACGGGTCGATCAGGTACCATCGGGAAGGTGTTCCTAGTCGATAGACCATTCTGGCCCCTGAACACAGCGCTGTATGTGAAAGAGTTCCGGCGTTCATCGCCGATGCACGCGCTGCATGTTCTCCGATCAATTGACCTGAAGAGTCGCGCCGTCGGTGCCGCAGTACCAACCCTGAACCGCAATCATGTGCACGGGCTTCCTATTGCCGACCCACCGCCCGAGTTGGTCGCCCGCTTCGAGCATTTCGCCGCACAGTGCCTGCGCGCTGCCGGGGTCATTGACGAGACGCAGGAGAGGCTCGCCGCCTCCCGTGATCTCCTCCTCCCCCGCCTGATCTCCGGTGACCTCTCCGTCGCCGGCGCCGAACGCGATCTGGACACCGCCGCCTGATGGCCCCGAAGGACCCCGTCCTGGCGCTGGCCTCCACCCTGTCCACCGAGGCGGGTTTGGTGGAAGCGCCGGCGGTGGACCTGATGGCCGCGCTCGGCTGGTCCACCGCCAACCTGCTGCACGAGACGCCTGGTCCGAACAACCCTACCGGCCGGCTGTCGCTGAAAACCCCCTTCCTGCCGGCACGCCTCCGGGCCGCCCTGCGCGCGATCAACCCGGACCTGCCGGACCAGGCCCTGCTGGACGCCATCGACACGCTGACGCTGGACCGCGCTGCCATGCTGCCGGTGGCCGCCAACCGCGAGGTGGCAAGGCTGCTGCGCGACGGCGTGCCGGTCACCGTCCGGCAGCCCGACGGCGCCACCAAGGACGAGCGGGCCTGGCTGATCGACTGGCGGACCCCGGAGAACAACGACTTCTTCCTCGCCTCCCAGCTTTGGGTACACAGCGACCTTTACGTCCGCCGGCCGGACCTCGTCGGCTTCGTCAACGGCATGCCGCTGCTGCTGATGGAGCTGAAGGCGGCGCACGTGAAGCTGTCCGAAGCCTACGACAAGAACCTGAAGGACTACCGCGACACCGTCCCGCGCCTGTTCGACACCAACGCCTTCGTCGTGCTGTCCAACGGCCACGAGGCGGTGATGGGTCCGAGCCATGCCGCGCTGGAGGACTACGCGCCCTGGAAGAAGATCGCCGACGAAGACGAGCCCGAACAGGCCGGGCTGGAAACGCTGCTGCGCGGCACCTGCGCCCCGGCGCGGTTCCTCGACCTGGTCGAGAATTTTGTCATTTTCCAGGAGGTGACCGGCGGGTTGCGCAAGGTCGTCGGCAAGTACCACCAGGTGCTGGGCGTCAACCGCGCCATCGCGGCGGTGCGGCAGGTGCGGGAGAACCAAGGGCGGCTCGGCGTGTTCTGGCACACCCAGGGAAGTGGAAAAAGTCTGTCGATGGCGTTCTTCGCCGAGAAGGTGCTGCGCACGCTGGGCAACAACTGGTCCTTCGTGGTGGTGACCGATCGCACCGAGCTGGACGACCAGATCGCCGCCACCTTCGCCCCCATCGGTGCCTTCGGGGCACTGAAGGCGCGGGACTGCCAGGCGCAGAGCGGCGCCGACCTGCGGGCGAAGCTGGCGGGGCAGCAGCGCTACCTGTTCACCCTGATCCAGAAGTTCGGCACCGAGCGGGGCGAGCTGATGCCGGTGCTGTCGCAGCGGTCGGACGTGATCGTCATTACCGACGAGGCCCATCGCAGCCAGTACGACCAGCTGGCCGCCAACATGCGCCGGGCACTGCCCAATGCAGCCTTCCTGGGCTTCACCGGCACGCCGCTGATGGCCGGCGAGGAACGCACCCGCGAGGTGTTTGGCGACTACGTCTCGATATACAACTTCGCCCAGTCGGTGGCCGACGGGGCCACCGTGCCGCTGTTCTACGAGGGCCGGCAGCCGGAGCTGCATCTGGCCAAGGAGGACCTGCGCGACGAGCTGCAGGTGCTGCTGGACGAGGCCGACCTTGACCCCGAGCAGGAGAAGCAGGTCCAGAAGCAGTTCGGCAGGCAATACCACCTGATCACCCGCGAGGACCGGCTCGACAAGATCGCCGCCGACCTGACGCGGCACTTCGCCGGCCGGGGCTACCGGGGCAAGGGCATGTTCGTGGCGATCGACAAAGCCACGGCCGTGAAGATGTGCCTGAAGACACAGGCGGCGTGGCAGAGGCTCATCGCGGAGCAGGAAACGGCGCTCGCCAAGGCGCCGGAGCTGGCCAGGGAAGCGCTGGCGGAGAAGCTCGCCTGGATGCGCGAGACGGATATGGCCGTGGTGGTCAGCCAGTCCCAGGGCGAGATCGAGGAGCTGAAGGCCAAGGGGCTCGACATC
>CAIMEK010000874.1 GCA_903839965.1 uncultured Acetobacteraceae bacterium
CGCCAGGTTCTGCGCCGCCACGCTCATGCGTCTTCCTTCGCCGGCGCGCGCATGCGCGGATCCAGCCACACATACAGCAGGTCCACCGTCAGGTTGGCCAGCACCATGGTCGTCGCGACCAGCAGCACGATGCATTGCACCACCGCCAGGTCGCGCCGGCCCACCGAAGTAATGATCAGGCGGCCGACGCCCGGCCATGCAAACACCGTCTCGGTAATCACCGCCCCGGCCACCAGGGCGCCGAGCAGGAAGCCGATCATCGTCACGATGGGGATGGCCGCATTCGGCATCACATGGGCCCGCACGGTGCGTGGCCAGTTGACGCCGCGCGCCAGCATCGCCTGCACGAAGGGTTGGCGCAACGCGTCCAGCATGGCGGCACGGGTGAAGCGGGTAATCACGCCCGCCCCGCCGGCGGCAATGGTGACGGCGGGCAGAATGATGGAGGCGGCCTCGTTCGCGCCGCCGCTGGGCAGCATGTGCCAGCGCACCGCAAACAGCAGGATCAGCAGGATGGCAAGAAAGAAGGCGGGCACGCTGTGTCCCACCACCGCCGCCGCCACCACCAGCCGGTCGACCAGGCGGCCGCGGTTGAGTGCCGCTATGACCCCCGCGGGAATGCCGAACACGAGCATCAGGATGAAGCCCAACCCACTGAGTTGCAACGTGCGGGGCAGCCGTTCGCCGACGACGGTCAGCGCCGGTCGGCCATCGAGGAAGGAATTGCCGAAATCCCCCTGCAGCATATGGACGATGTAGTTGGCGTACTGCACCGGCAATGGCCGGTCGAGGCCCCAGTCGTGGTGGAAATTGCTGATCATCTCCGGGGTTGCGTCAACGCCCAGAATGATGAGGGCCGGATCGCCGGAGGAACGCAACACGACGAAGGTCAACGTGACGACGATCCACAGCGTCAGCACGGCGCGCAGGGTCTTGCGCAGGATGAGGGACGCCATGCCCATCAGGCGGCTCCGTGAACGACATGGCAGGCCACCGCTTCGCCTTCGCCATCGGCCACCTCGGCAAGCTGCGGATCCTCGGTGCCGCAGACCGGCCTGGCCAGGCTGCAACGCGGACGAAAGCGGCAGCCGGCCGAAATGGCGGTGGGGTTTGGCGGCTCGCCGGCCAGGATGATGCGGGTCCGGCCGCGGCGTTCCGGATCGGGCTCGGGCACCGCGGACAGCAGCGCCTGCGTGTAGGGATGGCGCGGAGCAGCGAACAGCCGTGCCGAGGTCGCGAGTTCCACGATGCGGCCAAGGTAGATCACCGCGACCCGGTCGGCGACCCGCGCGACCAGTCGCAGGTCGTGGCTGATGAACAGATAGGCGAGATTGCGCTCCTTCTGCAGCCGGGCAAGCACGCCGATCACCTGGGCCTGGATCGACACGTCCAGCGCCGAGGTCGGCTCGTCCAGCACCAGCATGCGCGGCTCCAGTACGAGCGCGCGTGCCAGCGACACGCGCTGGCGTTGGCCGCCGCTGATTTCATGCGGCCGTCGCTCCAGCACCCAATCGTCCAGCCCCACCGCCGTTAGCGTCGCACGCACGCGCTCGCGTCGCTGCTGGCGATTGCCGGCGATGCGGTGGATCACCAACGGCTCCTCCACCTGCGTGGCCACCGACAACCGCGGGTCCAGCGCCTCCCCTGGGTCCTGCAGCACGATCTGCATTTCGCGCCGCAGCGCTCGGCGCTGCGGGGCCGACATCGTGCCGAGGTCGCGTCCGGAGAATTCGACGCGCCCCGCGGTCATGCCGATCAGTCCGGCCACCATCAGCGCGATGGTCGACTTCCCGCAGCCGCTTTCGCCAACCACCGCCAGCGTCTCCCCGGCGGCGATAGCGAACGATACATCGTCCACGGCCCGAAGCTTCGGAGCAACGCCGCGAAACAGGCTGCGGCGTCCGGCAAAATGACGGCTGAGCCCCACCGCGCGCAACAACGGCTCGGCAGCCTCGCTTTTTTCCGACGCGGCCATTGCCGCGTCCGGGCGCGGCAAGGCGGCAAGCAATTGCCGCGTGTAGTCATGCGTCGGCCGCTGGAACAGTGTGCGCACCGGTGCCTGTTCCACCACCTTGCCGCCGCGCATCACCACAACACGGTCGGCGTACTGTGCGACGACGCCGAGATCGTGCGTCACCAGCAGCACGGCCATGCCGGTATCGTCGCGCAGCCGCACCAGCAGTTCCAGCACCTGTGCCTGCACCGTGACGTCCAGCGCCGTCGTCGGCTCGTCGGCGAGCAGCAGCGAGGGCCGCCCGGTCAGCGCCAGCGCAATCGCCGCCCGCTGTGCCATGCCACCCGACATTTCATGCGGATACACGCGCAGTTGCCGCTCCGGCGCGGGCAGCCCGACGCGGCGCAGCAGTTCGACGGCCTCCGCCTCGGCCGCGGCGCCGACGAGCTCCGGACGATGCAACCCGAGCAGTTCGTGCAACTGCGACCCGATGGTGCGCACCGGGTCCAGCGAGCCGCGCGGCTCCTGGAAGATCATGCCGATGGACCGGCCGCGCAGCCCGACGGCATCGGCAACAATCGGCCTGCCCTGATAGTGCAACGTGCCGGATGTCTCCGCACGCGGCCCAAGCAGGCCCATCACCGCGAGGCAAACCGTGCTCTTGCCGCTGCCGCTTTCCCCGACCAGGCCGACAATCTCGCCCGGCTCAACGGCGATATCGACCGACGATACCGCTTCCACGATACCGCCGGGGGTGTGGAAGCGGACCGTCAGCCCGTACAGGCCGAGCAGGGGCGGGGTGGCCGGCACGGGCGCGAATGCGGTGGACGCCGAACGGCTCACGCCCGGCGCGCAACCGGGGGCGCGGAGAACGCATCCATGCGGAAATCCATGTGCTCCACCGGGTAGGGCAACCAGTGCAGGTCCTTGCGCTGGCCGTAGAACATGCCCGCGGTGAACAGCACGGTCCCGGGCGGGTCTTCGTAATCGTAGATATCCAGCATGCGCTGGCATGCCTCGTAGCGCGCCTTCGCATCCAGGCTGGACACCAGCGTCGGACCGAGCGCGTTGAACGCCTCGTTCGCCCACAGCTTGAACGATACCTGCAAGGGGCTTTCCTTGCCGTAGCGCCGCCAGAGTTCGCTGACCGGGTCGGGATACAGCGCGCTGTCGGAGGTATTGTTGATGCCGCGGCCGGGCGGTTGGAACACCTGCGCCATGTTCTCCTTCAGCACCAGCTCCACATTGATGCCGACATCCTTCCACATGCCGATCAGCGCCTGCGCGATGGCGACCTCATTGGGATAGTAGTCGCTGCCGACCACCCGGTAGGGAAGTGGCGCGCCGTCGTACTTGGACAATTTCAGTTCGGCCCGCGCCTTCGCCGGATCATGCGGCGGTACGGGACGGTCCGGGTTGTAGAGGGCACCGAACGCCGGCAGTTGCAGGCTGTGCGTCACGCTGACGCGGCCCTGCCAGAACGTGTCCACCAGAAGTTGCCGGTCGATAGCCAGGCTCAGGGCGCGTCGGATGTGCACGTCGGCCAGCCGTGGATTGAACTTGTCGTAGAGCAGAACGCG